>JAZUEG010000542.1:0-8769 GCA_045640025.1 Bacteroidales bacterium | reverse complement strand
CCTGGCCTCAAAATAGATCTTGAAGGTATCGCACAGCAACGACTTTCCGAAACGCCTCGGCCTCGAGAGGAAGACGTAACGGTAAGAGTGGGTAAGGTCATATACGTATCATGTCTTATCGACGTACAACTGATCTTCCTCACGGATAATCTGGAATGTCTGTGTTCCTAATGGCAGGGTTTTCATTTTTGATTTTCGATTTTTGATTTTCGCAAAGATAATGGTTTCCCAGAAATTAAACAAAAAAATCCGGGCGCTTCTTCCCCTCCTCTAATCATATATCAAATACAGCCTTCTCCTTTCCTTGAACTTCTCCAATCCTGGCTCCCATGATTTTATTATCTCCTCCTCCGATGCGCCGTCGGCGAGCATTTTCGGGAGAGTCTTGTTGCCGTAGAGGAGCGACAGCCACTGCGTACGGGTGATGCATGTGCCGCCGCTGATGCGGTACATATCTATAAGGTATTTCAGCATAAATTTCTGAGCATCAGGATTCACGGAACTGAAATTCACTCCGTAGCATCTCTTGCCCTCGTGGAGAGGGTCGGTCTGCATTCCTGGAATGTCCTCGGGGGTGAAAACGTATTCTCCGTATTTCTCGTCTGGAAAACCTATCGAGGTGAATGGCCTCTGGGTGCCGCGTCCCACGCTGATATTTGTGGCCTCGAAAAGGCAGAGACTCGGATACATCCTCACAGAGAGATAGTCGGGAAGGTTGGGCGACGGACGCACTGGCAGCTCGTAACGCATATTGCGCTTGTAGTTCCTTACGGGAATCACTGTCAGCTGACACTTTACACCGTTCTTCAGCCAGCCCTCGTTGTTGATCATGTTGGCAAGCTCGCCCACAGTCATGCCGTAAACTATTGGAATTGGATCCATGCTTACGAAAGATTTGCAGTCGGCCTCACGGATTGGACCGGCCACGTAGTCGATATTTGGATTCGGACGGTCGAGCACTAATACCTTCACATTGTTTTCGGCAGCGGCCTCCATAACATTGTGGAGAGTGCTGATATACGTGAAGAATCTACAGCCAACGTCCTGAATGTCATATACAACATAGTCGAGCCCCTTCATCTGCTCGGCCTGCGGTTTCAGGTTCTTGCCGAAAAGGGAGATTATCTTAACACCCGTTTTCTGGTCAACCTCGGTGCTGACTTTCTCACCGGGCTCAGCGGCACCACGGAATCCGTGCTCGGGAGCGAACACGCGGTCTATCTCGACATTAGCTGATATCAAAACATCCAAAAGATGACGTCCAAACGCCTGTGAAGTGGGGTTAGCTACAAGAGCCACTCTCCTACCCCTCAGGATATTCATGTAGGCGGCGGTGTCCTCGGCGGCCACGGTCAATGGCCTCACGGTATCGGAAGCAACAGTTTCGGCCTCCGACTGCTGAGCCGATTTGTTGTTGGCATTGGCAGCGCAAGAGGCAATGAAGGCAACCGACATCAAAATAAGGAAAAAAGTTTTATTCATAATAGTACAAAAAAAAACTCACGAAGGTTAAGACCGGAGAGACGGACCGCGGTCCGTCTCTACAGGACAGCAGCCATACCCGTTGGGGATCTTTGCCTTCGTGAGTGTATAAAAAATTACTTCTTCTCCAGCTTCTTGGCATCGTTCCAGAGGGCGTCCATTTCCTCAAGGGTCATCTCCTTGAGGTTGCGGCCCTGCTCCTTGGCCTTCTGCTCTATGTAGTTGAAACGGAATATGAACTTGCGGTTGGTGCGCTCCAGGGCTGTGTCGGGGTTTATGTCGTAGAGGCGCGCGGCGTTTATCATCGCGAAAAGCAGGTCGCCAAACTCGCCCTCGGCCTTGTCCTGGTCTTGGTTCTTTATCTCATCATTAAATTCCTGCATCTCCTCGGCCACCTTGTCCCAGACATCCTCGCGGTTGTTCCAGTCGAAACCTACTCCGCTGGCCTTGTCGGTGAGGCGGTAGGCCTTTATCATGGCCGGCAGCGATTCGGGAATGCCTCCGAGAACGGTCTTGTTGCCGCCCTTCTCCTTCAGCTTCACCATCTCCCACATCTTGCTTACCTCCTCGGGAGTATCAGCCTTGTAGTCGCCGAAGATATGTGGATGGCGGAATATGAGCTTGTCGTAGAGGGCGTTCATCACGTCCTCCAGGTTGAACTGCTTGCGCTCGTCGGCCATTATGGAATAGAGCACTATGTGGAGAAGCACATCGCCGAGCTCCTTCTTGAAATCGGCGGGATCGCCCTTCAGGATGGCCTGCGAGAGCTCGTAAACCTCCTCTATGGAGAGTGTGCGGATGGTCTCCGGTGTCTGTGCCGCATCCCATGGACACTTCTCGCGCAGAGTCTCTATGGTATCGAGCAGCTTATCGAATGTCTGGTGTAATGATTTTCTGTCCATTGCCGTTTGATTTTTATTGATTCTTATTTTTCAGTAGTGCCATCGTTTTTTTCAGCTGATGGCGTATCAGCTGGCTTCTCGTCCATTATGCGTGGAAGAGGAATCTTGCCATCCTCGAAAACGAAATCATCGATTATCAGCTGATTCTTCATAGCCATCACATTCTGCAAGAGCGGAGTGCTGAGTCCGTATGTGATACCCTTTACCTCATCGCCGCCTATTCCCGAAATCGTAACAAGGTCCACATTATATAGGCACTTGTCGATATCGCTGTTGTCGCGCTCCACGGCGCAGATGGCTCCCACCTGGCCCTCGCCGTCCACTCGGGCCGATGATATGCACGATTTTATGGAACCCGAATTGTAGGCGCAGATACCGCCACGGCAATATCCGGCGTTTACATTGCCCATATTCACGCATGATGTGATGGTACCCAGATTGTCGGAGCAGATACCGCCGGCCTGCGAGTCGGCATTCAGATTGCCGTAATTGATGCATCTTGTTATCAGCGAATTGGCCTTGGTGGTACCCACAATGCCGCCAAGACTGGTGCCCGTTGCATTGCTTATTTCGCCATTATTGATGCAGGCTATTATCTTGCCGCCGCGTCCGGCTATGCCGCCGCCCGATGTGTTGGATATTACGAATGTATTGTTGGTGCACTGCTTGATGGTGCCGTCGTTCAATCCTACAATGCCTCCCGAACAGTCAGCACCCTTTACCACGCCGTTGTTGCTGCATCTCTCTATCAGCGAATACGAATTGCGTCCGCTGATGCCGCCGATATTGTCGTTGCCCGATATGCGGCCCATATTAAATGAGAATGTGATAGGCGCGCTGCTGGTGCCGGATACACCGCCCACACAGCTGGATCCCGAAACAAGGCCGTTGTTGATGCAGGAATCCACACGTCCTATATTGCTGCCCGCAATGCCGCCGGCATAATAGTCGCTCTTGATGGGACCCGAATTTGTGCACTTGAGCACCGTGCCCTCATCGAAACCGCAGATACCGCCGGTATAGTTGGTTCCCGTTACCGATGCCGAATCGTGGAAACACTGCTCTATGTGTCCTGCATTGTATCCGCAGATACCGCCTGTGTAATACCTGCCTCTGATGGGCGAGAGCGATACGCGGAGATTGCGGATCTCGCCGGCATTGTATCCGAATACTCCCACATTATCCATATTATCCATGCCGCACGAGAAATTGATGATGGCCTTGCCGTCGCCATCAAATATTCCGCAGAATGGGAAAAGATTGTTGCCTATAGGTGTCTGGTTTACTCCGTTGGGACATCTTATATTATTAGCCAGCTTGAAATACACGCCCTTGAAACCCTCTATGCAGGCAAAACCCTTATAGTCGGTGCCGTAGTTGACAGCATTTCTCAGCTTGTCGAAATCACTGTAGTTGGCTATCAGCAGCGGATTATCTGCGCTGCCTATAGGATCGAGGGCCTTGTTTACAATGCGGAGGGCCACTTCCTTTTTGGCGCTGCCGGATTTTATAGCTAATATCACGGCACCCTGCTTGAGCGGAAATGCGAGGTCGGGATTTATCTTGAGCACATCGGGCTGATCGCAGCTGTATGATATATCATCAAAATCGCCAAACGCAATATAAGATTTCAGATTGCGCACATTCTCGTTGTCATCAATAAATATAGGTGTGGCCGCCACCCTGGCCTCTGCGTGATGACCTGTGGAAACAGGCATTGGATAGAGATTGGGCTCCCAGTAGAAATCCTTTGGATAAGCGGTATACAGCAGCTGCATATTGCTGCCGGTCATGGCCTCGGTGCGGTATCCGTAAGTATGGAGCACCTGTGTGCCGTCTATCTGTCCCAATGCGGGATATCCGATGCAGAGCTTATTATCGAATGCGCAGAGCTTGATGGAGCCGTCGATGGCGCCGCCGCACACACCGCCTGTAAACTCAGGATGACCCACCACGGAATTCACGTGAATAGACGACTGAAGCTTCGACATATTGCTGAAACCCAGCACACCGCCGGTATAGTAATGTCCCCTTACAGGCACGGTAGACAGACAGCCCTCCAGCAATCCCGAATTCAGATATCCGCAGATACCGCCGGTATAATCGCCGCCCACTATCTGACCGCCTATGGTAACAAGCTTAATGATGCGTCCGCTGCAGAATCCAAAAAGGCCGCAGTACTTCTGATTAGGGCGCATGATGTTGAGATTGGAAACCACACATCCCTGACCGTTGAAAGCACCCTTGAACGGAGTATTCACCGTGCCTACCGGCTCCCAGTTTACACCGTTGGGTATCGCCACGCAATCAGTCATCACAAAATAGACATCGCTGAAACCGTTGATATTGGCAAAACCCTTGTAATGAGTGCAGTTGTTGACCGCAGTGGCAAAACATTTGAGATCGTAAAAACTGCTGATGCGCAGCTGACGGCTCTGAGTACCCTCGAAATCCAGAGTGGTATTATTGACCTTGATATTGATATACTTGGTGCATCCGCCGCCCGACACACGCAGCACCACCGACGACCTCTTCCTGAACTTGCAGGTATTGCCGCTGATGTGAAGATATACCGAATCGCTCGGGCTTGTGAATACCACATCGTCCACCACGGGCAGAGTGATATCCTTCACCACATTGTGCACATTCTCGGTGGCCGGCAGAGTAATGGGAGTAAGCACCGCCTTCATGCAGGGAGTGAGTTCCGATTCCGGCAGGCGCGGATACAATCCATCGCCCAATACAAACGATTCGGCATTGTAGCCCTGCCCCTGCACAATCTGCGCCGTGGTAAGGTCCTTGGCATTGCGCGAATCAGCATTGCCGCATCCCTTTTTCAGCGGACACATCTGCACATCGTACACACAGTTGGATATCACTGTGGTGAGCGGAATGGGGGAATTGGAACCGATAACACCGCCACAGAAATTGCCGTCCTGCACATATCCTATATTAATGCAGCTCATGAGCTTGCCGTTTCCGTAGTTCTTGCCGCAGATACCTCCGCCGTAATTGTTGCAATATATATTCGACGCATTGATGCAGTGGTCGATAACACCGGTATTGAAACTGCACACACCGGCGCCGTAATAATCGCACGACACCATGCCGCCGGCTATCACAAGATTGCGGATCTCGCCGCCATTGTAGCCGAATAGCGCACCCGACTGCATACCGCGCACCACGAGATTCTTCACGCAGTGGCCGTTGCCGTCGAAAGTGCCGGCAAAATGGCATGAATAGTTAACTCCGATGGGAACCCACTCAGGAGCATGCCAGCAGCCGTCGTCGTCCACATACGACCCAAAATCGATATCATCCACCAGCACAACCCTCTTGCCATAAAAATTGTATGCCGGAAAATTGGCAGTGCCATTTACCAGCGCGGCAAAACCTGCCAGCTCGTTCACATTGTGGATCTCATATTTCTCGGCACGCACATCCCTTACATACCATTCTATATCAGGGGATATCGTACCCTCAAGATTATTGGTGATACCAAAAGCCGTATTTACTAAAAGCAGAAACGCTATAATTAACAGTCTATTCATCATGCGAAATTTTTTTCAAAGATACTCAAAAAATATGCAAAAAAGCAAATAAGAGATATATTTTTTCAAAATAATTCAAAAAAAAAAGCACAAGTATTACTACTTTAAAAATAATTCATTAATTTTGTCCTTTTGAAAAAGTATCTCAAATTCACAAAGCAGATAAATGGACCTTCAGAGCATAAAACAGCGTTTCGGAATAGTAGGCAACGACCCTGCACTCAACCGCGCGCTCGACATAGCCTTACAGGTGGCGCCTTCCGACATCTCGGTTCTCGTAATAGGAGAATCGGGCGTGGGCAAGGAGCACATACCCCAGGTGATACATCAGCTGAGCTATCGCAAACACGGCCCATATATAGCTGTCAACTGCGGAGCAATACCGGAGGGAACAATAGACAGCGAGCTTTTCGGACACGAGAAAGGATCCTTCACCGGAGCCAACGAGACCAGAAAAGGTTATTTTGAGGTAGCTGACAAGGGAACAATCTTTCTCGACGAGATAGCCGAGCTCCCTCTCAGCACACAGGTAAGACTGCTGAGAATACTGGAATACAAGGAATTCATGAAAGTGGGATCCAGCAAAATCCAGAAAACAGACGTAAGGGTGGTGGCCGCCACCAATGTGAACCTGGAAAACGCGGTAAAGGAAGGCAAATTCCGACAGGACCTCTATTACCGACTAAACACCGTACAGATAGACATACCGCCACTCAGAAAACGCGGCGACGACATAGTACTGCTGTTCAGGAAGTTTGCACAGACATTTGCCGAGAAATACGACATGCCGAGCCCCATAAGACTCGACAAAGACGCACAGCAGGTGCTATCGGCATACCACTGGCCCGGCAATATCCGTCAGCTCAGGAACATCACCGAGCAGATGTCGATAATAGAGCAGGAAAACCGCACCATCGACGGTATCAAGATGGCAGGCTATCTGCCCAACTTCCAGGCCGACAGCCATCCTGTAATAATACAGCATACCGACGATGCCAGCTTCTCGAGCGAGAGAATGATGTACAGGATAATGATGGAGCTGGAGGAGCTGAAAAAAGACGTGGCATTCATCAAGCAGATGGTGGCCGGAGGAGCCAAGATCACTCCGCACATGGACAACGCCACCATGATATACCACGACAACACATTCGACGAATACACCACCCCGGCAATATCGCACCCGATACTGCCGCCGGTACAGAAACCTCAGGAAATACGCCATCCCGAGATCAACCACAACGTGATAGACACAGAAGAGGTGGTGGACGACAACCTCTCGCTGGCCGACTCGGAGGTAATACTGATAAAGAGAGCCCTCGAAAAACACAAAGGCAAGCGCAAAGCCGCCGCCAAGGAGCTCAAGATATCGGAACGAACACTGTACAGAAAGATAAAAGAATACAACATAAAAAATGAAACTGCCCAATAGACTGGCCCAGGCCTCGATTCTAATACTGCTGATAGCCATAGCCGCTATGACATCGTGTGGGATATACTCTTTCACTGGAGCATCTTACGGCACCGCCAAAACAGTGTCGATAGACTACTTCCAGAACAGGAGCTCATACGTAAACGCCACACTCAGCAATACAATCACCGAAAAGCTAAAGGACAGATTCGTGACACAGACACCGCTAACACTGGTGAAATCCGGCGGCGACCTCAACTTTGAGGGAAACATCACCGGATACACAATAACCACCGCGGGAATGAAAGCCGGAGAAACCGCCGCCATGAACAGGCTGACCATCACCCTGAAGGTGACATTCACCAACCAGACAGCGCCCGAAAACGACTTCGAGAAATCATTCTCCAGATACGCCGAATACCCGGTAGCCCAGTCGTTCTCGGCAGTGGAAGACCAGCTCGTGGAAGAGATCGTAGAACTTCTGATAGACGACATCTTCAACGACTCGGTGGTAAACTGGTAACAAAAAAAAACAAACAGAAATCAACACAGCTCTATATAAAATAAGGAAAAATAATAAAAACTTTTACTACTATGACCTCTAAACAATTTTTCAAATACCTTCTGGAGCCAGACCAGATGAACGACAGCTCGGTAGTGGAAATGGAGCAGCTGATAAAGCAGTTCCCATTCTTCCAGACAGGACACATGCTCTATCTGAAAGCCCTCAGCAAGATAAGCGACAAGCTTGTAAAGGAGAAACTGCCCACAGAATCCATCTACATCTCCGACAGAGCCAAGCTCTACGCCCTGCTGAATACCAAGAAGGCACAGCCCGCGCCAGAGCCCAAGAAGGAAAACCGCGCCCCGGAGGCTCCCAAAACAGAGACAGAGGTCACCAAAACCGCAAAGACAGAAACCGCAGCGTCCAAGCCCGAAGACAAGCCTCAGGCACCCAAGCCCGAAGAGAAGAAAGACACTCAGGCCCCAGCCGCAGAAAACACCGGCGACAAGAAGGCCGCAGCGGCAGCCGTAATCAATACCGTATCAGCTGAACCCCCAAAAACCGAAACCAAGGCCGAGACCAAAGTAGAAACCAAGGCAGAGACCACCGTAGTGGAGACCAAGGTGGAAACCAAGAAAAAAGCCAAAGCAGAAGCACCAGCCGCCGAAGGGGGCAAGCAGCAGCTAAGCAACGAGGAGCGCAAGCAAAACCACGAGCGTCTCGTAAAGGATTTCTTTGAGCTGAACGAGATAGAAAAATACGAGACCGTGGCCACCAACATAGCCGAAGACGGATCCATAAAATCGGCCGCGGCAGAATTCGCAGCCAGGAGCAAGGCCGACCCAACACTGGATCCCGCACCCGCAGCCGAGCCAGCCAAAACCGAAAAAACAAGTCGGAGGCCAAGCGGTCTTAGGAAGA
>JAZUEG010000541.1:0-2407 GCA_045640025.1 Bacteroidales bacterium | reverse complement strand
GTCGAATAGTCCAGGAGGTTTACCAGAAGGTCGTAGCCTTCGGTAGCGCATTTGCGTATCAGCTCGGCTATGTCCTTGGCATCGTCGTAGCAGTAAGTCTCGAGATTGGTTTTCAGTATTTCGCTGAACCCTATAAGGCCGTTGAAAGGGTTCTTGAGGTCGTGGCCTATGATTCTTATCAGACGGTTTTTGCTGTCGATCTCCTCGCGGAGGTCTTCCTGGGTTTTCTTGAGCACGCTGATATCGGTAATGGCGCCCAGTGCCCTCACGTTGAATCCCTTGTCGTCCTTTATTATAGTGCCGGTTATCTCAATGTTTACCGGCTGATTGTTGGTCTGGCTTATTATGGTGGTATCGAATATGAAATCGTCGTCGCCCAGGTTTACCTTGTCGCGCATGAACATGGCCACCCTCTGACGGTCGGATTCCACAACGCTGTTTATGAAATCATCGTACTTGAAAGTCTTGGTGCAGTCCCATCCGAAATATTCGGCGGTCTTCTTGCTGAGTATGAAAGTGTCGGAGATGAGGTTGTAATCGAAAAAGCTTCCGTAATTGAAGAGCATCTTGCCATCGTAAGTGATTTCGGTGGCCTCCTGCTTTACGTATCTGCAGCATATCTCGAGCATCTGGTTGCCCATGCGGCATATTTCAGCTGCCATGGTAGTTAGCTGATGTATGCTGATGGTGGGAATATTGGGGAGCATGTTGTCACACTCTTTCAGATAAAACATTCCTACCAGTATATACGCGATGCACTCCTCGTTTAGGAATACGGGAATCTCCTTGATGTGGCGTCCGTCGTTCAGTATGGTTATGGTGCACCTTTGGCTGGGCTTCTCTATTTTATTGAGCCCCGATGATACTATCAGCGTATCCATGTGGTGGGTGGTATGCTTATGGAAATATTTTGACCTCTTGCCGTAAGGGGTCTTGGTGACTGCCACAATCTCGATATTGAGCAGCTGCGCCATCAACCTTATCTCGTTGGATGACCCGATGTATTTCAGGAACATCTCTCCAAGGGCTGCTGGCGGCAAGTTGTGTCTGTCGGTCTCGCAATGAATATAGTAGGTGCCGAGTATTGAGTTGTCTTCGCTGTTGTAGTCCATCTGGTGATTCAACGACGTTGTATTATTTGGGTGAATTTGAGCTCTAAGGTAAATATAAAAATTGAATTGATGAAATTTTTGAATGAGATTGTTATTTTTTTCTTAAAAATTACCTAAAATATTTATTTTATATGTATAAAAATGATATATTTGCATTGTGAAACTATGTACTAAAAATTATTAAACATAAACATAATCTAATCCAAAATGCAGAAGATTGATAATTACAACTTCAAGGGCAAGAAGGTTATCGTACGTGTTGATTTTAACGTGCCTTTGAACAAGGAAACCGGCGAGGTTTCAGATGATACCCGTATCCGTGGCGCATTGCCTACCATCAAGAAGATCATCGAGGATGGCGGCTGTGCAATCCTTATGTCACACATGGGTAAGCCAAAGAATGTAAACCCACAGGAGGGTGATGCCAAGTTCTCTCTCAAGCAGATTATCCCTGCTATCGAGAAGTATACCAAGGAGTTCGGCGTTCCTACAATCGCTTTCGCTGAGGATTGCGCCAATGCCGAGGCTGCTGCCAGCGCTCTCAAGGCTGGTCAGATTCTCCTCCTCCAGAACCTCCGCTACTACGCTGCCGAGGAAGGCAAGCCAAGAGGCATCGAGAAGGATGATCCTAAGTTCGACGAGGCCAAGAAGGCTATGAAGGCTGAGCAGGCCGCTTTCGCCAAGAAGCTCGCTTCTTACGCTGAGGTTTACGTAAACGACGCTTTCGGTACAGCTCACAGAAAGCACGCTTCTACAGCTGTAATCGCCGACGAGTTTGCTGAGGACAAGAAGATGTTCGGTTTCCTCATCAACAAGGAGCTCACAGCTATGGACAAGGTTCTCAACGAGGCTCAGAAGCCTTTCACCGCTATCATGGGTGGTGCCAAGGTATCTGACAAGATCGCTATCATCACCAACCTCCTCGAGCGTGTTGACAACCTCATCATCGGTGGCGGTATGACATACACATTCATCAAGGCTATGGGCGGCAACATCGGTAACTCTCTCTGTGAGGCTGACAAGCTTGACCTCGCTAAGGAGATCCTCGAGAAGGCTAAGGCCAAGGGTGTTAACGTACTCCTCCCAACCGACGCTGTTAATGCCGACAAGTTCGACAAGGATGCAAACACCTGCACATCTAAGGTTAATGAGACTCCTGACGGCTGGATGGGTCTCGATATCGCCGAGGAGTCTATCAAGACATTCTCTGACGTTATCGCCAACTCTAAGACCGTAATCTGGAATGGTCCTATGGGCGTATTCGAGATGGATAAGTTCGCTAAGGGTACTTCAGC
>JAZUEG010000540.1:0-2089 GCA_045640025.1 Bacteroidales bacterium | reverse complement strand
CCTCCTTGATTTTGGCTACTATCTCCGAAAGCTTGGTACACATATCGCGGAGATCATTGGTCATGTCGCCAATCTCATCATTGCTGTTGTAATCGAAATGCTGATTGAGATGACCCTCCGATACGCCCTTGATTACCTTCTGGAACTGCTGAAGAGGTGTGGTAAGCAATCTCTTGAGTGTAAATGTGGTGACAAGAACAATGAGAACTATGATGACAATAATAAACGACGCCATGCCTACAAACATTGCCCTGGCCATCATCTTGAGTTTCACATCGTTTTCGCCCGACAAGAGGAACCAGCCGGGAGTATTGGCGATAGGGAAATTCGACATGTAAAGCTTGGCGCCTGAGGCAGGATGTTCCACGTATGCAGATGTCTGCTCGCCTCTCACCACTGCGTTTCCTATAACCTCCATACCGGGAAAATCCCTTTCGCCGTCGGTCAGGAGATTGTAGTTCATCACGTGATCTTCCTGCACATCGGCTATCACCTCGCCGGTCTCGTCTACCATCACATAGAGCTTGGTAATATCGCCCTGCAGCGACTTGATTATATTGGAGAGAGTAGTAAGACTCACATTAGCTGCCAAGAGACCTACTACCTTGCCGTTGTTCTTGATGGGGACTGCAAGTGTGTATTTTTTCTCGCCGGTGGATCTCGAGATATCAGGGCTGGTCATCGACATGCTCATTCCCTTTTCGAAAATATCCTTGAAATACTGGCGGTCCTTGATGTTGGAGGTAGAAAAACCCTTGTTGGCCACGTAATAATGGCCGTCGGGATATGCCACAAAAAGCAGACAATAATCATCCTTCTTTTTCTCGGCGAGATCATTGAGTTTCTCGGCATAGAGTTTTTCGTCCATTGTGGAGAAAACATCATGCTGAGCAAGCCAAACAAGCTCATTGGTGAAATTCACGAGCTTGGTGGATACTTCGGAAGCCACTCGCTGAGAGATTTCTTTCTGCTGCTCTTCCATGGCAATCTTCTGATTGGTGGTGCTGCGGTTGTAATTGTAGCAAACCATAATCAAAAGCAAGCCGGTAACTATAGGAAGCAAAAGCCTCAGAATCTTTGACTGAATAGTTGTCTGTTTATTTGTGCTCATTTTTGTTTATTAGTTAGGTGAACATATCGCTCCTGGGAGCAAATTTACTAATATTCCGCAAATATAGAAAAAATATCTACAAAATACAAAATCCTCTATTGCCAAAATCATGCAAAAATTTCGACAATAGAGGAAAATTTTTATTTTTTTTTATTTCAGCTAATACAATACTAATACTAGCCCTGTACTGTGTCTTCCGATTCTGTATCAGCTGCCGGAGCCTCAACTACCTGAGCATTAGCAGGTTCGGCAATTTCCTTGCCTTTCAGATACTCTGGAAGATCGAGACCTGCTGTCTTGAAAATATCGCTCAATGGAGGCAGGCTGCCCAACATTCCCGAAAGGAAATTTGCTGTGCTGCTCTTGCCGCCGCTCATCGAATCCCAAACAGTAACCTTATCGATCTTGATATTCTGAACTGCATCGGTCTGCATCTTCACGATCTCGGTAATCTTGTCGGCTATCATGAGCTTAACAGCGTCGTTAGGATTGTCGCCGGCGCTCTTAACGAGCTGCTGGAAACCTTCGGCCTGTTTCTGGAGAATCTCCATCATACCCTTGGCCTTGGCCTCCATCTCGTAGTAGATAGAATCGGCGTTACCTTTGGCTATGCGGCGGATGCGCTCGGCCTCGGCCTCGGCCTCTATCTCTATGCGCTTGCGCTCCACCTCGGCTGGCACGAGGATATCGGCCTCCTGAGATGCACGCTTCTTGTCGGCACGGGCAAGCTCGGCGTTTTTCTGAGCCTCGTAAGACGCGCGGAGAGTTTCGGCCTCGTTTACCTTTTCAGCTGATACAGCTATTCGCTCAGCCTCAGCCTCGGCCTTACGACGGTCGGCGTTTGAGTTGGCTACTGTAATCTTGGCGGCGTTCTCACCCTCTACTGCGGCAGAATCGGCCTTGGCTACAGATACACGCTGTTTCATCTTGGCCTCCGATTCACCGATCTGAGCGTCGGAATTGGCGGCGGCCACCTGG
>JAZUEG010000539.1:0-8966 GCA_045640025.1 Bacteroidales bacterium | reverse complement strand
AATCCTCATCTCATATTCCTCCTTCCAAAGGTCGAGTTCGTGCTTGGCGTCGTCTTCCATATTCATACGCTTGCGGACTTCCTTATCCACGGCGGCCAAGGCAAGACGTCGGGCTATGATTTTGTAATCCTCCAAGTCGTCGAGGTCTTCGATCTGGATAAGTTGCTCGCCACGCTCAAATTTCTGTTTTGGATAAAACTGTGTCAGAAAATTGTTTTTGTTGTCACCAACCAATTTCGCCACCTTAGTATCCTGCATTAGGAACTTGAAAACTGAGTCGTATATTGGATTTGCAACTGTAATCATATCAAAAACTTCGTTTATATTTCTGATTGCAAATATAATCAAGAAATCGGGAAATTGCAAAAGAAATGTATCAGTTTTCTTCTGCATAAAAACCATATCCGTTCAAGCAACTGTCGTGTATGTCGATTAGCGTAGATATTAGTTTTGTTTTTTGTGTCTTAATATTTTCTGACCTTCCTTGTAAGATATCTTTAAAGGAGCGACAGGTCCTCTGTATGGCATATTTGATAAAGCAAGAATTTCGTCTTTAAATTCATCAATTTCAGCGTCATAATAAACTGGGTATTCTGTTCCGTTTATTGTTGTTTTGTGCTTTTCAATTTTATGAATTGATTCAAAATTATCCATAGCCTCAATCTCAACTATTATTACGTTGGGCTTGAAGAAATCAATGATTTCCTCGTTAGGAATCTTTTCGAGACTGCCGTCAAACAACACTGCTTTGTTTGAGTATATTTCATTGTAGAAATTTGAATAATCAAAATCAATATGTTCGTGACACCAAACCGCAACAGTTGGTCGCCAATTTAAAAACTTAATACCCTGAGTACACCAATTAATGTCCCAAAAACCACATAAATAATAACATTTATGATTATTTTGGTCGAAATGCATTGCATATCTGAAATTATTGATTTTGATTTCCTCTTTTTCTATGGAATAGAAAAATCCTGGATACCAATCTAATATTTGAAATTGTTCAGTTTCAGAAAATTTGACTGGTATTTTTAAAACCCTTTCGCGAAGTTCTTTTGAAAGTTGTGAAATATGGACAGGTTTGGGAGGAACCATATATCTGAACAATGGTTCAAAACGACTATCGTTTGTCCCATACATATAATACGGCCATTCGTCAAAATGTTCATTTACCAAGGTTCCTTTGTAGGGATGATATTGGTAACAATCATTAATCTTATAATATTTTAAGATAATTTTTTCATTTTCAAGTTGGTCTATAGTTTGACTAAATAATTCTGTTTCGTCCAAGACATAAAGTCCTAAATTCTCAGAAACTATTTTTACCAGTCTCAAATCACCTGATTGGAGTATTTTCAAAAAGTCTTCCTTTCTGTTTGTGTCTATTTTGACAAAACATTCGGTATCGCTAAAAGAATCATCTTCATAGCCTAATAATGGTAATATTTGGTCATCTTCCAAATCTATGGAACCTACTTCTGAATATAAATCTCCAACGACAACTTGGAAAATGCACCTTTCGTTAGGTGTTCCAAATGGCACAGGTCCGTCATCCTCAAAATCTACAATCCCCACATTACCATCCTCGTCCACGATGTACCAGGCGGTTGACATTGAATGGGTTGCTGGATATTCCTTGTCTATTAGCATAGTTTGTTTATTTAGTTTTTTTATGCTACTTTGCCGAATTCGTAAATGCTGTCACTTGCCAAATCTATTTGATCGTTCCAATAGACACAAGTTCTGCTTTGGTCTAACTGAACTTGTTCGAACAATCCGTAAATAGTCTTCAAGTCTTGAAATGTTGGTATCGTTTCAATGTCTTCTTTTACGTCATAGAAAACCTTGTATCCGTCATCGAACTCAACGAATAACAAAAAGTCTTCCATTGTTTTGAGTGATTTTACTTTGGGTATCATAGCATTATTCCGTAAAATCTAACAATCTCTGGCATAGTCGTAATTTATATTTATTTCTGATTGCAAATATAATCAAGAAATTGGGGAAATGCAAAATTTTGCTTTTTTAATTATTAACCCACTGCTCACGAACTCAACCATTTGCCGATTAATAAAATTAATAAAAATCCAGGAATGGTGACTCCCAGAATTATAAAAAGTATAAATTTTGCTTTCGACAAATTGGATTCTGACAAAACCATTTGTGAGGGATCGCCTACCGCGATTGTTTTTCTCGGGCCAAAATTCTCGAGTTTTATCTCGCCGTTTCCAACAGTGGCGACAAACGAAACTTTATCCCCGTTGTCCAGTTTATGAAGTATGTACTTTCGCTTGGGAGAAGTGGAATTGTCGTAATATTCGCAATTGAAAACACTTGCGCCTGGGGCTATGTCATCGGAATTTACGGTTCGCAGGAATGCTTGAAAATCAGCCTCTTTCCAACAAAGTTGGTATTTGTTGAAAAGCATTACGTTGTCGGCTTTGGAATCTGTGTTTCGTTTGGCTGGATACCAATTATAACTTCTGGCTCCATTTCCGTTAGGTGAAAGATATTCGAAAACAATTCTAATATTTGCAAGATGCTTATCTTTCATCAGACCCAAAGAATCCTCCACGGGAGTACCAAAAACTGGCACATTATTTAAAATGTATTTACGAGGAGCGTTTTTCAAGGCGTTTTCTAGTTGGTCCTCATTGTGAATATTGGGCATATCCACATACTCTTTTCCCAAGGTTGCTAAACTCGGTTTGTATTGCTGGATAATGTATCTAACAAACCAAATTGAAAAGACAACCAAGGCAACTGACATAATTGAATAGATTATTGAGCTCATTTTCTTAGACATACACATAATTATGTTGCACATTAATTTGTAGTTATTCCTCCTTTTTCAGTCTCTCCACGGCCTTGTCCCAGCCTTGTGATGCTGATTCGCGGTACCAGTGCATTGCTTTTTCGGGGTCTTGGGCTACGCCGATTCCTTGCTCGTAACAGGTGGCTATTTTGTACTGACACTCTGGGTTTCCGAGTTCTGCCGAGCGGAGGTAATATTGGAATGCTTTCTCGCGGTCTTGCTCCACACCGTCGCCCCAATAGTATGCCGAGCCAATGAAATTCAGAAGGACTTTGTCGTCACCCTGTGAAAGAAGTTCGTTGAGAAGTGTCACCGACTTGCGGTAGGCCTCGTCGGAAAGTTCCTTGTTCTCATCCACTCCAATGCCGTGTTGAAGAGCGTGTCCAAGCATATAATATCCAATGGCGTTGCCCATATCAGCGCTCTGCTTGTAATACTTGTAGGCGTTGGGATAGTCGTTTAAAACAAACTCGCAATTAGTTCCCTGCTTCCAGGTGGTGTCGTTTACGGTCTGCTCCACGGTAAGGTTGTTTACGCCGTTGTTGCAGGCGGTGATTGTTAGTGCTGATGTCAGTGCCATAATTATCTTTTTCATAATGGTTTTGGTTTAATGTTTTTGCAAATATAATCAAGAAATCGGGGATTTGCAAAAGAATTTATATCGTAACGGCAATGAAATCTTTCTCGTATTCTGATGCCTCGCCGAATTCCAAACGGTCGCAGATTACCTCCACCTCGTTGATGTTTACGTGGAAGTAATGGTTGTCGTGCCAGATCTTACAATAGTGTTGATAAGCCTCGCCTCCATAAATTTCGGTCTTTATCCGCTGAAGGCCTTTGCAGATTATTGGCAAGACATATTGATTACAAAGAAGTATCGTGAATGTGAATTTGCTCTCGCCGTAGATGTGCTCGTTTTTCAAGGTAACCATATCGTGGAAAACGTCCTCGGAGAAGGGGCTAAAATCCTTGTTTTCGATCTCGTCCTCAAAAAGTCTTGAGAAGTTGGTCCAATTATCTATTTCGTATATTGTGCCAGGCTCAATGCTTAGTTCGGGACTTTCTGCGGGATTTTCCTCGTAATATTTGTCGAACAATTTTCCCAATTTTCTTTCGTATCTTTGTGGAAAAATTACGCCAGAGTGACCGCCTCGCCAATTGAATGCAGGGATGTTTTTCTCAAGTTCCTCGGTGGAAATCATCGGCTCATCGTCAGGAAAAAGATGACCTATTGTAAGGTCGGCGTAATAAACCGCTCTACCTTTTCCGCTCCAGTCCTCAGCCTTTTGGGGATTGGTCTTGAAGTATCCGTGGCCAACAATTCCTGTCTTGCCCTCGCCGACACGGAGCATAAACCAGCGGTCGCCCACATTGAGTTTTTTGTGGTCGTGGACGCTCCAGTTGGCGTCGATGAAGAGTTGCTTATTTACCATATAATTCCAGTCGTCGATAGTGACGGAGGAAATGGCAGGGTTCCATTTCAGGATGAATGTTCGCATAATATTGGTTGTTTTATTCTTTTACAAATATAATCAAGAAATTAGGAAACGGCAAGAGAATTTACAAAATTTTTCTTATCTTTGCAGAAAACATTTTGCAATATGGGAATTTTTGTAAATCCTGATAATGAATACTTTCAGGAATGTCTCAATGACGAGATTTATATTGACAAATCTATGGTTATCAAAGACCTCAACAAGAAAATGAGATCTTTAGGTAAGTATATGTGTGCCTCACGTCCACGCAGGTTTGGAAAATCTGTGAATATGGGTATGATGGTGGCGTACTATTCCAAGGGTTGTGATTCCCGCAATATGTTTGATAATCTGATGATTGGCAAGGATGAGTCATATAGAGAGGAGTATCAGAGGCATTTGAATAAGCATAATGTAATTTGGATTGACCTAAATGGATTTTTTGCAAAACACGACGACAAGTCTATCGTAATGTCGAAGGTTCAGGAGGCTATCATCGCTGAACTTGCAGAGGAGTTCCCGATGGTTGATCTTTCTGATGAAACTAAACTTGGTTCCGCTATTTTGAAAATCTATGCCAGGACAAAAGAGACTTTCATATTCCTGATGGATGAGTATGATATTATGATAAGGGAAAAGGTAAGTGATTCAGTATTAAAAACATATCTTGATTTTCTGCAATCGCTTTTCAAGGATAATACCCTCCGTCCTGCCTTTGATATGGCTTACCTGACAGGTATTCTGCCAATTGTTAAGGATAAGATTCAGAGCAAAATGAACGAGTTTGATGAATATTCGGTATTGAATACACGTTTTCTGGCTCCGTTTATTGGCGTAACATACAATGAGGCGAAATCGCTATGTGATGAGTATGGTATGGATTTCGATGACTGCAAGCATTGGTACGACGGCTATATGATAGACGATGAGGAGATTTTTGCCACCAAATCAATTGTGTCTGCCGTTTTGAATCGTAAATGTCAGTCATATTGGGTAAGGACAGGAAGTTTCGAGGCTGTAACCTCATACATAGACCTAAATTTCGATGGCATTTATGATGATGTTTTAAGAATGCTGGCAGGAGAATCTGTGTCTGTTAATGTGCTTTCGTACGACAATACGATGACGGATTTCTGCAACCGAAATGATGTTTTCACCTACCTTATACATATTGGTTATCTTGGGTACAACTACAAAACCCGCAAATGTTTTATTCCTAATTATGAGGTTAAAAACCAGTGGGCTCTCTCTATTGATAAGGCAAAGAATTTCAAGACCATAGCCCGACGTGTTCAGGAGTCGGAATCTCTTGTGGAGCACACCTTGGCGGGCGATGCTGAATTTGTGGCCGAGTCGCTCAACCGCGCCCACGAGGAATTGTGTCACCCACTTAAATACAACAACGAGCACGCGTTTCAGGTTGCTATGGCGGTTGCGTATATTGCGGCCGAGTCAGATTACTACATTGTGCAGGAATTCCCTTCAGGAAAAGGTTTTGCTGATATTGCGCTGATACCACTCAAAGGCGACAGACCCGCCGTTGTGATAGAATTGAAATGCAATGAGTCAGTTGGCCTTGCCCTCAATCAGATAAAGGACCGCCGTTACGACAAGGCCTTCAAGAATTTCCAGGGAAAGGTAATGTTTGTAGGTATCAATTATGATAAGGAAAGCAAGGTTCACGAATGCGCAATTGAGTGGTGTGAGAGATAGAGGGGGGGGATTACTGAATTTAGTGTGATTTAATTAGTAATAATGTTTAAATAAAAAATGAAAATTGAAAAATGAAATTTATTGATTCTACAAATTTAAAACAATGGGCCGATAAAATGGAGGCTTCGCAGATACTTCCTGAATTGGTTCAAAAACTTATTGATTGTTCAAATGCCGTCTTTACGGAATTTACCCTTCCTGTTGGGGATGCTGTTTATAAGCCAGGATGGGATGGAGTTGTAAATAGCGATAGACAGATTGATCTTGTTCCTAAGGGTCTTTCTTTGTGGGAATTTGGAAAGAATAACGAGGTAAAGAGTAAAATTGAAGGAGATTTCAATAAAAGAGTATTAGATTCTTTAGGTTATGACAAGAATAATTCTACCTTTGTTTTTGTTACTCCCAGAATTTGGTATGATCAGAAGAAATGGATGGATGAACACATTGAGCAATGGGGTAATATTGTAATATATACCGCTGTTGAATTGGAAAGATGGATTGAACAACACCCTTCCGTTGGAATATGGTTGGCTCATAAGTTGGGAAAAATTTCTTCTTCTATTGGTGTTCAAACACCTGAAATGTATTGGGATGTATGGGCACAATGTAAAGATGTAAAACTTCCATACGAAATTCTTTTGCCAGGAAGAGATATCTTTTATGACAGGATTATTGATGCCTGCAATAATCATTCAGTTTTATATTTACGATCATATACGCATAGTGAATGCATTGCTTTTGCGATTGCGACTATAATGACTTGCAAGGAAAAAAATCAATATAAATCGAAGGTTGTAGTTGCAACAGATGCAAATGTTTACAATGATTTGGTAGAAAAATACGAAGACCTGATAATAATAACTGATATCCAAAATGTTAATTACCAATATGCCCGAAGCAAGGGGCATACAGTTATTGTTTCCTCTACTCCTGCAGATGTAGATATTGATGCTGAAACCTTGCATTTTATTAATCGTGATGCTTTTGTAAAAATCCTTGTTTCATTGCGAATTGATGAAGAGAAATCAAAAGCAATTGCAAGGGATACTATTCGGGATATTAATGTTTTGAGACGCAGATTTGAATGCAAAACTGATGAAAAATGGATGACTTCAGATAATCTGAATGTCCTGTATCCCTACATTCTTATTGGTAGATGGAATGGTTTTTATAAATATGATAACGAAATATTAGAAAAAATTACTGACAAAAGTCTTTCTGAAATAGAACTAGAACTTCAGAAAATTTTATATTGGGTAGATAGCCCATTATTGCATTTTGTTATTGATTCTAAGACCGACAAAGCGATAAATAAATGGAGAATAAAATCCCCGTACGAGGCGGTAGAAATCCTTCTTAGAAATAATAATCTTCGCACATTTGATTTGATGAAATATTTATGTGATACATTGATAGTTGACGATTGTCCTGCCGATATTGATTTGTTTGAAGGAAAGGGTCTTCACTCAATGGATCATAAGTATTCACCCGAGATTAAACTTGGAGTATATCAAACCTTGGTTTTAATTGCAATCAACAGCAATGAGAATAATTGTTATCAAAAATGGGTTGATAATCAAGTGGGTAGTATGTTCAAAGATTGGACATTAGGTCGTCTTTTATCTAATAGATATTATATGAAATTATTGGCAGAGGCTTCACCTGAAAGTTTTCTGTCATTTTTGGAGGATGAGTCCAATTCTGAAATCATCAAAAAAATCTTTGAACCCCAACAAGGATTTTTTAATTCTTGGAATGTCTATTATACTGATATTCTATTTGCTTTAGAAGCAATTGCTTGGGATGAGAATTATTTTTCAAGTGCTGTAAAACTACTCTTGAAATTTTCTGAGATTGAAAACAATAGCAATGAGCATAATAGGCCGATCAACTCTTTGAAGAATATTTTCCATTTGCAACTTCCTCAAACTTATGTTAATTTAGACTCTAGGATAAATGTGTTAAAAAGGATTGCAAGAAAATCCCCAGACTTACATACATTTATTTTTGATATATGTGTGTCTATGCTACGCTCTCTTGGTCCTAATTCAATTTTTCCTTCCAGTCATTTTAAATGGAGAACTTATGATAATAGTCGTGGTAGGGATGTTTTGCAAAATGGATGTGGTGATGATTTAAAAACAATTATAGAATTATTACTTCAATGTTGCGACTTCTCAAAAGATGAAGTATGCAAATTGATCGATCTATCTATTGACCCTAACATTTTTCCTTTCAACAATCTTATTATAAATTTCTTGAAAGATTATTCGGTTGACAAGGTAGTTGATATTGAGATTGTTGATAAACTTCGTAATAATATTGTAAGACATTTGAATCATCCCACAGCAAAGTGGTCAATGAAAGCCAAGCAATTACAACCTCATCAAGAATTACTAAGTTTAATTGAACCTAAAGATTTAATCCTTAAATATTTATGGTTGTTCGATTATAAAGTAGAGATTCCATATAATAAAAGGGATGAAATCACTGAACTTTTGTTGGAAAAACGCAAAAATGTTATTCGTGAAGTCTTTGAATCTGACAATGAATTGAGAATTTGGGAAATGGTAAAAAGTGCCAAGAATTCTTATGCTGTTGCAGAACCATTGGTTGCTTTATATGGAGATTCTCAGAAGGATATTGTATGTGAATTGTTTAAAAACGATTCTATTAATGATAAATTTGTAAGCGAATATCTAAATAGAATATATTGTCTAAATCCCAAATCTTATACAACCTGGGCTGAATCTGTGGTACGGGCAGACAATGCTATGTCTTTTGTGTTGTACTTGATATGGTATTACAAAGAAATATCCGATCACTAGTGTCCACTAAAAAATAGCGGACACATAAAGTTTAACAATTATCAAATAAACTAGGACCATCAAAATCCTTCAGGTCTTTGAAATTATTGAATTTAGTTTTGCTAAAAAGATCACTCAGGTGAGTCTTGTCTG
>JAZUEG010000538.1:0-2068 GCA_045640025.1 Bacteroidales bacterium | reverse complement strand
ATGGCTACGATCCGACTTCATCTCGAAATACTCTTCGGGATTGTTGGAGAAGTCTTTGGGATCGGGAAGCTCGCTGGCTTTCTGGAGAAGCTCCTCCATCAGCTTGGTTTCTTCGGCGTCGGCCTCGGCGGAGTTTTCGAGCTTGCCGTTTATGTAGTTTCGCTCTATGTACTTCTTGGTTTCGCGGTTGTAAACCTTCCATTTGCCGTGCTTCAGGTCGTCCTTGTAGTTGCCTATTACTTCCAGAGTGCCGTCAATGCCGTATTTCGAGTATTCACCGTATAGCATTCCGTCCTTGTAGTTGGCGTCTATCTGGATATCGCCGCTTACGTGGAATCTTCTCCAGGGGCCGTCCTTAACGCCGTTTTTGTAGAATGTCTTGTCGGCTGGCAGTCCCCAGATGTAATATGTGGTCTCCAGGCCGTTCTTTACACCCTGATGCCAGTTTTCCTCGGCCACCAGCAGCGAGTCGCTTGTCATGTATTGCCAGAGGCTGTCTTTCTGTCTCTTGTAATAATATCCCATGGCCACCTTGTCGCCGTTCTCATCGTAGATGATGGCCGATGCGCGGTCGTCGTCTATCATGTAGAGATGCGAGCTTACACCGCCTCTCTCGTAGAATCTGTAATAGTCGCCGCGGGGCTTGCCGTTCTCGTAGGTTATCTGGGTCTTGCGCTTGCCGTTGGGATATGTCTCTATCCATACTCCCACCTTGTTGCCCATCACGTCGGTCTCGTTGGTTGGGCCGTCCCACGAGGCGAGCTGTTTGCCGTAAGCCACCGGCGCCACAAATTTCTCCGGGCTCTTGATCCTCCAGTAGATTTCTGTGGTGTCGTTCCATATACGGGTTAGCATTGTGGCGTGCATGTCAGATTTTCCCTTGTCGCCCTCTTCCCAGCTCTTGTTGAGCACGTCGGTAATGGTGGAGTGCATATCGCCGAGCTCCTTGTCGAAATCCAGCCGCGCCTTTCCGTCCTTATCCTTGCGCATGGCGTTGTTTATGTTGTTTTCGGCGGTGGTCAGGTGCGATTCTTTCTTCGGGTTTTCGAGATAGAGGTTGTAGTTGGATAGTCCCATGTAGAAATACGAGTAAGGGTTCTGAGTATTTTTCTCGTTGTATTTCTTGGCGGCCTCTATGCATTCGGGATAGTGCTTGCTCTCATAGAGCTCCTTCACCTTGTCGATTTTCTTGTCCTGAGCCTGCGACCATAGCGCCGCGCCTGCCAGCAGGACCGTCATTATCATTCTCTTCATTTTGCTATTATGATTTTTTGTGTTTTGTAGTTATTGGCGTATCTTATTCTGATAACGTAGATTCCGGCCTTCAAATTGTGTGTGCTGTATCTCAGCTGGCATTTGTTGGGCTCGTCGTATAGCAGTGTCGCGCCGTTGATGCTGGCTATCTGCACGCTCTCTACGGGCTCGGGGCAGTCTACGGTTATCTCGCCATTAGCTGATACAATACTGCTGAGGGCCGGGTGCTCGGTGTTGCCATCCGGCGGTGTGGATTCCGGAAACAGCACAAAATCGAGTTTCTGCTTGTCAATGTCGCCGGTAGTAATGGTCTGGCATTGAGTACCGTATCCGCTGGCCAAGGCGCACACCTCCAGGCACTGGCCGGGCAGGGTGGGGCGGAAGTAGGAGCCCGCGCCGTTGGTCCATATCGGCGAGCAGTCCTCGTCGTGGCCGCTTATGCTTATGGTGGCGCCCTCTATCGGATGGCCGAGATTGTCGGTAACCGATCCGCTGAAACCCTCCAGCGCCCTGTATAGGAATCTCGTGATGGCCGCCCGGCAGATGTTCCAGTAGCGGCCGGCGTTTTCGGGCGTGGTGGTGTGCGTGGACGATAGCTCTATCGTGGTTTCCCGGCAGCGCATCTGGCTGTACATCCAGTCCTGCATTCCGCCCGATATCAAGTACCAGTCGCTGCCGAACACATAGCCGTCGTCGTTTACGGTGCGCATGTAGCTGATGTCGTGTTTTCTTACAGAGTCCACGTATTCCCGGCTCAGGGATGTCCACCAGCTGATATCCGGCAGCGGACGTGCATCGCGCCGGTAGCTGTCCC
>JAZUEG010000537.1:0-2900 GCA_045640025.1 Bacteroidales bacterium | reverse complement strand
ACAGAACGACATGGCTACGATCCGACTTACTTCACCAAGAACCTTACAGAGTATGTGGCCGACAAAAAAATCACCGACATTGTACTCTGCAACAACATCGGTTTTATGGGAAGCCCCAACATCCAAAACGCAATAAGAGGCTATCTCACACAGAATCCAACAAAATAATCAACAATACGCAATATGCTGACACCTAAACAGTTATATATCACCATTGCAGGTGGAGCTTTCGGCATAGCCACTGCCTTGCTCAACTTTATGCCGAGGAGCACATTCTCGGAGAGGGAGCGCCGCGACCTGGCCGAATTCCCACAATTCAGCTTTCAGAAGCTGATGAGCGGCCAATTTACCGACAGCATCTCCAAGTGGTACAGCGACAGCGAGCCGTTCAGGGATTTTTTCCTGACCACCAACGAGAACCTTCAGCGCAGCAAGGGCATCCACACCGAAGACGAGATCAATTTTGTGGCCGACAACGAGAACAAAAACAACATCGCCAACGAGCTCGACCGTCTGGAGGAGCCGGAAGAGGAAGAGCCGGAGCCAGCCCCTGCCCTACCAGATTCCACCAAGAGCATATCAGCTGATATGCAGGAAAAACCCGAGCCCCAGCAGGACACTCTCGGCAAGGGCTACAAGGAGCCGTCGAGCGGAATGATCCTGATAGGCAAGGAGCCCAACGTGAGGGCCATGACGGGATTCTCGAGCAGTTCGGCATACGTGGAGAGCTACGCCAGCGCAGCCAACACATTCAAGGAAACATTCCCTGACTGCAATGTCTGGGTAATGGCAATACCCACAGCCATAGAGTTTTACTGCCCCGAGCAGGCCAAGAGCAAGGTGAGATCCCAGAAAAAGATCATAGACGCCATGCACCAATACCTGAACGACAACGTGAAAGCCGTAGACGTATGGTCTGTGCTAAATGAACACAAGGACGAGGACATCTACCTGAGAACCGACCACCACTGGAGTCCGCTGGGCGGATATTACGCCGCGCAGAAACTCGCCGAGATGGCCGGCCTGCCGTTCAAGACCATAGAGGAAGGCTACGACGTAAGGGTAATCCACGGTTTTGTAGGCAGCATGTACGGCTACACCGGCGACATCTCGGTGAAGCGATCGGCAGAGGATTTCGTATGGTATTTCCCCAAAAACGTTGATTTTCAGGCATATTACATTCAGTACGACCTCGACAAGGACTACAAGATCATCCACACGAGCAACGAATACAAGGGCAAATACTTCTGCACATTCAAGGACGGAAGCACCGGCGCATACTGCACATTCATGGGCAGCGACGCAAGAATCACCCGCGTGGAGACCGGCACCAAAAACGGCCGGCGCATCGTGATTTTGAAAGACAGTTTCGGAAACACACTGCCAAGCTGTCTGTTCTACTCGTTTGAGGAGGTTCACGTGGTGGATTACAGGTATTTCACCAAAAACCTGACCCAGTACATCCAGGAACACAAGATTACCGACGTACTTTTTGCCAACAACATGGCCTTTGTGCCCAACCCCAAGATAGGCAGAATCTACAAGAGATTTCTCACCCAGGCCAACGGCACAGGCGTACACAAGCCAGACGAGAACGCGGACAGCACCAACGTATCCACGCCATCAGCTGATACACAAAACACTGAAAGCCAACCATCTGCAACAGCCGAGCAGAAATCCGAGCCATCAGCTGAACAAAAATCCGAGCCAACAGCTGATACAAAGACAGAGGTGCCAGCTAATGGCGAAGCAAATGGAAACGACTCTGTTGAATAAAAAAAAGATAGAAAATATTTTTTGGAAACAAATTATATTTTCTATCTTTGCATTGCTAAAATGCACAACGCGGGAATAGCTCAGTTGGTAGAGCGGAAGCTTCCCAAGCTTCAGGTCGCGGGTTCGAGACCCGTTTCCCGCTCAAAAAAATTCCATACTTATATTTATAATCCAATTACAAATTATGAAGAAACTGATATTTACAATGGCAATGGCAGTATTGTCGTTGTGTGGTTTTGCACAGAAACCAGTGACCCCCAACGCCAGCCCCGAGGCCAAGGCACTCCTCCAGAAAATCTACGACCTTCAGGAGAAGACCTGTCTCGCTGGCCAGCACAACTATCCATTGATGAGCGACACCTACACCGAGCGCGTACACAACCTCACCGACAAATACCCTGTGGTGATGGGTCAGGATTTCGGCTACAGCGAGCCCAACACATTGGACGGCATCAACTTCCGCCAGAGAACCATCGACAACGCCATCAAGTGGCATGATAAGGGCGCCATCATAACCCTTATGTGGCACGCCGTACCTCCCACCACCAAGGCCAACTACACCATCTGGAAGGGCGAGAACGGTATCCAGAGCAAGCTGACCGACAAGCAGTGGAAAGACCTCTTCACCGAGGGCACCGAGATCAACAGCACATGGAAATCGCAGGTTGACGTAATCGCATTCTACCTCCGCCAGCTTCAGGACGAGAACATTCCGGTAATCTTCCGCCCATACCACGAGATGAACGGCGACTGGTTCTGGTGGGGCTACAAGGAGGAGAACTACAGAAAACTCTATCAGATGCTCTGGAAACGCATCACCGAATATCACGGAATCAACAACATTCTCTGGGTCTTCAACGCCAACGAGCTCGGCAGCAGCAACGTGAAACCTTACGAGGGATTCTATCCCGGTGACGACTATATCGACATCATCGCGACCGACTTCTACTCAGGCAACTACGAGAAGGGCGACTATGAGAAACTCGTGAAACTGGGCAACGGCAAGCCTGTAGCCATAGGCGAGTGCGGCATACTTCCCACAGCCCAGATCCTCAAGAAGCAGAACAAGTGGGCATGGTTCATGTGCTGGAGCGAGTTCATAGAGACCGCCAACCAGGACTGGG
>JAZUEG010000536.1:0-6062 GCA_045640025.1 Bacteroidales bacterium | reverse complement strand
GGTTGTTACAATCGGTCAGGACGGCTATACAATGGACGACGTACTCGTTCACGACGCTCACTGCGAGGACAACACACTTCAGCTGAAGCTCGCTCTTATGGAAGGTCCAGATTTCCCAATCGCCCTCGGCGTAATCCGCGACGTTGACGCTCCAACATACGACGACGCAGTTAACGCTCAGATAGAGGAAGTAAAGGGCGCCAAGAAGTATCACAACTTCGCCGAGCTCCTCGAGACAAACGACATCTGGGAGGTGAAGTAATCATTGCCTAATTACGAATTACGAAATCCAAATTACGAATTTCTGATTCGCTGAAAATAACAAATCCGCAGGAATCTAATATAAAGAATCCTGCGGATTTTTTTTGGGGGGGATTTTATACCCTTACTTCCAGAATCTTTTTACCATTAACCTCAATCCATTGAGGCGCTGAGTATTCAGTAGAAGAACGTTTTTTCGAGAAATCAAAGATCACAAGGTAACCGCAATCTTTGTTTTTAATTTTCAGATACTCAGAGAGTTGTTCCTGTCCTGAAATTTCATATTGAGTTCCTCGCCAGATTTTCAGTTCTATTATAAATTCCTCGCTTTTGTAATTGACAATCACGTCCATTCGTCTGTTTTCGCGTGTCTCAGGCTCCACATAATAAAAACCTGTGCCGTTGATAATTGGCTTCAGGAAACTCAGGAAAAGCAGTCTTCCCTGTTCCTCAAGGAATTTCTCATCGCGCTCCCGATATTCTTCAAAGAGGAAATTCGAGAATCGGTCGATTACCAGAGCCATATCAAGATGACAGTTTTTCACAAAAATATTCTCGCTCTTGGTTTCGGCAAGCTTGAACTGCTCGGATTTCGACATAAGGTAATTGTAGATTACGTGAGCGAAAATAATATTGTGAATCATAAGGAATCCTTCATCATCCCGCTTCACAATACTGAACATAAAAGCAAGTTTCTGAACAGAATCGTGAGGATTTACATTAATCTTGTTGCCGTTGAACAAAATTCCCCAAAGCAATTTCTCAAGTTCAGGATTTGATTCAATATTCTTTGTGATACTCTCGAAAAGTGGATTATTATCACTGTTTTCCAGGCATTTGATTGCCATTTGAATGTTATCCTCATTGAAAACCTTATTGAATTTGGAATCAATAAGACTGCAAATTCTGCTTATCAAAACAGGGTAACCACTGGTATATTTATAAATAAGTTCCGAAATCTGGCATATATCCATTCCTGTCTGATTATCAGACTCATAATCTTTCAACATAAAGGCAATCTCTTGGGGATTGTAAGATAAATCCAAATCGAAATCAACCGCAATATTCCAAGGAGAATTGTTTTTATGGTGTTCGTCGGGACGGATTTTGCTTTTCAGGTGCTTGATATCGTAAAGACCAACAAGAACTACGGAATAAAAAGTAATATGAATTCCATAATTATTGCGTTTTAAATACCGGCCTCTCAGCAAACCAAGAAAATCTACAAACACCTGATTATTTGAGGCTTGATCTACCTCGTCGATGATGATGACAACTTTTTTGGCGATTTTGGTAGTAAAATCTGTTATCTCTTTTGCTAATTGCTGAAAAGTATCAATTTCGGTATTCAATTGATAATCCACACCGAGGAAACCCAATGTCTCATTCAATGTATCAGTAAAAGCATAAATAAAAGTTCTCACTGACGACCAAGACTCAACGCCAAACTCCTCAAAAGATAAAGGAACTACTAAATAATCAGAATCCAAATAATTGGAAATCAGGTTTATGAGCGTAGTTTTTCCGTATTGGCGACCACGGGTAATTGCAAAATAATGACCCTTTTTCACCAATCCAGAAATATAATCCATTTTCCCTGACACATCACACATATAATGCCTTTCGGGAACGCAATTTCCTGTAATATTGAACTCTTTCATAGCTAATACATTTCCAATTCGCAAAGATAGTATTTTTTTTTAGATTGTTGCCAATTTCCGAAAAATAAATTATATTTGCATTGTACTTTAAACTACTGACGCGATGAAGAAAATTCCTTATGGCATAACCAACTATGACAGAATCGTCAAAGAGAATATGTATTATGTTGACAAAACGGATTTTATTCCCAAATTGGAGAATTCCGACGCTTTTGTCACATTCCTACGACCACGCAGATTTGGCAAGACACTTCTGACGGCCGTACTTGACGCATATTATAATGTAAAGTATAAGGATAATTTCGACCTCTATTTCAAAGGTCAGAAAGTATATGACAACGTCACCGAGAATCACAATTCCTATCTCGTGATGAAGTTTGATTTCTCAAAAGTTGACAACAATATTGAGAGGTGTCAGGCTTCGTTCAATACTGAGATTCTTATGACCTTGGACACTTATCTCAAGGGATATAAGGAATATTACTCTCAGGAAATATATCAAGAATTCAGGAAAATAAAGGACGCTGAAAATCCTCAATCAAACGACGCTTTCAAATTTGTCCTTGACCAATCGTATCTTCTTGGTTATCGCATTTACATCATAATCGACGAATACGACAATTTCGCAAATACATTACTTACCCTCAGTAAGAAAGATTATATTTTGCTGAGTCACGGTGATGGTTTCTTCCGACTGTTTTTCAATACGCTGAAGGCATACACTTCAGGAATGGGTTCACCTGTGGAGCATATTTTCATCACAGGCGTAAGTCCTTTGACTCTCAGCGACGTAACAAGCGGTGATAATATTGGTGTAAATCTTTCGCTCGACGAAGATATGAACGCATTGGTTGGTTTTTCGGAAAGCGAAGTAATTGAAATGCTTGACCATTATCGCGAAGCTACAGGTGTATTCAAACACAGCAACGAGGAGATTATGGCAAAAATTAAGCCTTGGTACAACAACTATTGTTTCAACAAGGACTGCCTCGAGGAAGACCGAATGTTCAATTCGGATATGCTGTGGTATTTTCTAGGAGAATACAACAAAAGAGGTCGTTTTCCCGAAGAAATGGTGGATACCAACATCAATACCGACTACAACAAAATGCGTATGCTGATACGCTATGATAAGAGTTTTGGCAGGAACGCGTCTATCATTCAGGAGATTATAAACAATGGCGAAATTGAGGCAAAGATTAATACCGAATTCTCGGTTTCAGAATTGGATAATGACGACAATCTTGTGTCACTGTTGTTCTACTTAGGAATGTTGTCGATCCGTCGTTCCGAATACGGAATGACAGTTCTCGGAATTCCCAACCATACTGTAGAGAAGCAATTCTATATGTATATGCAAAAATGCTATGAGGATTGCATTTTATGGAGGTCCGACTATTACACTATCGACAAGCTCGGTCACAGAATGGCTTATTTCGGCGAGGCGATTGAGTTCTTGGAATACATTGTTTCGTGTATGAAAGAGTTGTCAGGTCCTCGCGATTTCGATCCTCAGGCTGAGGCTTTCGTGAAGGGTTTCATACTTGCGACTTTGGGCGTAAAGATGAATTTCTACACCGTAGAGACCGAGAAACAGATGAATCACGGATATTCTGATATTTTCATCAAGCCGATGAGAGACGCCAAGAACGCTTTCGTTATCGAGCTGAAATATCTGAAAGCCAACGCCTCAGATGAAGAGGTTTCAGAAAAGGAGAAAGAAGCTGAAGTTCAGCTGAAACAATATCTCTCGTCAAAAATCAATCAGCAGGAACTCGCCGACCAGGGAATCAGCTGCCGAGGAATAATCCTCGTAATGAGCGGTTGCAAGAAGAGAGTGCTCAGATATTTGGACTAACAAAATAACAAATCCGCAGGAATCTATAATCAGAATCCTGCGGATTTTTTTTGTTAATAAAATATTATGAAAAATTATTTGTTTTCGGGATTCTGATTCTCCTCAGGCTCGGGAAGCTTGGTAATGACAGGATTATATGTGGTATCGCAATTGCCCGAATACCAGCTGTTGTCTCCGCCTTTGTAATCCATTTTGATGGCAACCGAGTCTTTGGTGTAGCCGTCCTTGAATGTTACAATCGACATCGGATTCTCCCCCATATTTTCGGACTTAAGAGAATAAGTTCCGTCAGCTGAAGTCAATAATGTGTCAGGGTAAGAATGAGGGAAAGAGACAATTACCTTGGCATCAGCAACAGGATTTTTGTCCTGATCGGTTACAGTGCCAACAACCTTGAAAGAGGCGTTTGGAGTGCCATAAAGGTCTACTTGTTCATTTTCCTCTTCACTGCAGGCGAATCCAAGTACGCCCAAAAGAACCACGAGAAGTCGGGTCCAGAGACTTGTAGATTTGTTTTTCATGTTATTAAAATATTAGTTTTATAATATAACACTTTATCCCTACAAAACCCTAATAAAAATCTTCAAAAAAATCCAGTAAAAAATTTCGGCAATATTTTGAAAAATACATATCTTTGCAATAATTAGTCAACTGCAAAAAATACTCAATAATGACATTCAACGAATTATCACAAACCCGCTTCTCGGCCAGAAAATACACCGACGAGGCAGTATCTCAGGAAACTCTTGATTACATCATGGAATCGACGAGGCTTGCGCCATCAGCTGTAAACTATCAGCCCTGGAGATTCATCATCGTGAAATCGGAGGAATACAAGGCCAAACTCCGCAAGGCCTACGACCGCGAATGGTTCTCGACAGCGCCAATGTATATCGTCTGCATCAGCGACCACTCGCAATCGTGGCACCGCAAAAACGACGGCAAGGACCACGCCGACATCGACATCGCCATCGCCACCGAGCATATCTGTCTGGCTGCCACTAACAAAGGTCTCGGCACCTGCTGGGTCTGCAACTTCGATGCCAAGATGGTTCACGAGGATTTCCAACTGAAAGACTGCGAGGAGGCCTGCGTACTGATACCATTAGGACACATTGCAGCCGACTGCCCTCAGAAAGAAAAACAAAGAAAGGCATTGGATGAGATAGTAAAAGTTTTATAATTTCATCAATCCTGTCTGTAGAGACGGACCGCGGTCCGTCTCTACGGGGCATAAATACGGAATATTTCTACGGAACAAATAAAATTACAATCCATTAATAATCAATAAACAACAAACACCATGAAACACTTAATCATTACACTCATTGCGCTGTTGCCATTGATAGCGACAGCGCAGAAAGTTGACACCAAAATCAACGACGTAACGGTTTACAAGAACGGCGCGCTCGTGAGCCGAAGCGGTAACGTGAGCCTGAAGAAGGGAGACAATGAGATTACTCTCGTGGACCTTTCCACAAACCTCGACCCTAAATCCATCCGTCTGGGCGTGGGCAACAGCGACGTAACAATAGTTTCGCTGCTTCACGAGTTCGGGGTAGAGACCAACGAGGAAATCAGGAAACTCCGCGAGAAAAACTCAAAGCGCAAGGACGTAATCTCAGATTCGATCGCGATTCTTGCATCGGAGCTAAAGGTAATCAACGAGACCAAATCGCTGATACTCGAGAACAAGAAAATCGGCGGCGACCAGGGCGTTAGTGCCGAGCAACTCATTAAGATGACCCAACTCTACAAGACCGAGCTCACAAATCTTGAGAGCCGTGGCAGAAAGCTATCGAAGCTGATGGACAAATACATATCGGAGCAAAACACGATACTCCAAAACGAGAAAATCGCCGAGCAACAGGGTTCTAAGAAGATTTCGACCATCAAGCTGAAACTCTCGGCTCCCAAGGACATCAACGCAGTGAATATCAACCTTTCGTACCTGATTTTTGATGCAAAGTGGACTCCATTCTACGAGGTCAGGGTTTCCGATGCCGACCAGCCTTTGCAGTTAGTTTACAAGGCGCGCGTCAATCAGAACAGCAACGAGAAATGGGATAATGTAAAGCTGACCCTCAGCTCTGGCGACCCATCGATGGAAAACCAGAAACCAGCGTTTGAGACAATGTACCTGCCGCCAGTGCGCCGATCGAGCGGAAACAAAAGCTGGACACGCCCATCAAGCAATTTAGTTTACGGAAACGTCTGCGACGAAAACGGTGAACCATTGCCAGGTGTGAACGTGTTTGAGAAAGGCACCACCAACGGAAACA
>JAZUEG010000535.1:0-5223 GCA_045640025.1 Bacteroidales bacterium | reverse complement strand
CTTCCAGTTAACTTTGTTCCAAATCCTGGAAAACATACCATTACCTGTGAAGCTGTTGACAGGAATAATTACATGATCTCTTCTCGCAAGACTATCGAGATTGAGATCGGACCTAATCCAGTTGTTATAGCTGGTGACCTCAAGGTTCAGACCGAGAAGGTTTACGATGGTTCCGATTCAGCTCATGTAATTTCCAACGGATTGGTTCTCACCAACATCGGCAACGATGATGTTGAGCTTTCTGTAGTTGCTAAGTACGATACTCCCGAGGCTGGCATTCACAAGGTAATCACTTACACAGTTTCTATTTCTGGTAAGGATGCAGTTAAGTATGTAGTTCCAAAGGAATACATCAATCATGTCTATAAGACTGATGGCGATGAGCTCGGTGTAATTACTCCGCTTCCTATCAATCTTGATTTCAACTCTGCTATAGTTACTTACGGTGAGTCTGTTCTCGGAAAGGACATCGCAGCTGTTGTAACTCCCGATGGAATAGAAGGCAAGCTGACTTATGATATCAAGGATGGTGCTACCGATATCGAAGGCACAAAGATGCTTACCGTTGGTGAGTACCAGATAAAAGCCAAGTTTATGCCAACAAGTCCTAATTATAAGGGCTTTATAACTGAGTATGTGGATGTTACAGTTAATCCTAAGAGACTTGGTCTTGTTGGTGACCTCGTAATCGAAAGCCGTTATGAGGATGGTACAACTGTAGTATACGACAATCAGTATTCAAGCGAGCCAGTTCTCGGTGACGGTGTTCTTGACGGCGACAAGGTAACTCTTGTTGTAGATAAGTCGCAGACTGCATATCCTGTTGCCACAGCAGGCAAGGATTATCCAATTTCTGTACGTTACAATCTCGATGGCGAAGACGCTTTCAATTATACATTGTGGCCAAAACGTATCGAGGTAACTTCCGACATCAATGTATTCAAGATGCCTGATCCAGAAAATCCCGATGATCCAGATGATCCTAATAATCCATCAGACCCCAACGATCCAAATGATCCAAATAATCCAGGCAAGGATCCTAACGATCCTAATGCCGGTGGAAATGGTGGCAACGGTGGTGATGGCGACGGTGACAAGGTAGATCCAAATGATCCTACTTACCCAGGCACACCTAACGGTAATACAGATGGTGACGGATACGAGATTTGGACACGTGTATATGGTCCACAATCTGTTCTTACTGAGAAACTTATCGATCGTAGTTTCAAGGCACCTCTTACTGTGAAGTGCATTATCGACGATGTAGACCGTCGTGGCGAAATGCTCGTTCCACAGGATGAGCCTTATTACTGTGTGTTCCAGATTTTCCAGAATGACTTTATGCTTCATTCTGTAAAGACTAAGATTTACATTCAGAAGCGTCATCTCGGAACCACACCTCTCAACTTCCCACACTCAAAAGTATGGGATGGTACTGTACAGCCTACATCTTGGGATATTCCAATGTTGACAAATGTGGTGGCAGAAGACAAGCTCGGCGCTGGTTCTGGTGTTAACCTTATTTGCGATAATGCTATAGTTCAGTTTGATAATCCTAATGTAGGAACTGGCAAGACAATTTCTGCAGAATTTGTTCTTTCTGGTACCGACTGGCAGTCACGTTACTATGCTCCAGCTAATATCAATTATGATGATGGTGTAATCACCAAGGCAAATATTGATATCAAGGCTGCTGTGGATCCAGCGGGCTATTGCGCCGGTGACCAGATGTCGGTTTCTTTCGATTACAAGTGTCCAGGCAGTCCTGTTCTCAGCTACACAATTACTTTTGCAGCTGAGGATATTACTCTTGGATTCCAGGATATCGACAATGCTTTTGCTAGCAGCAACAGCAATCAGCATGTAATGGTTCCAATGCCAGCAGGTCTTTCTTACGGCAATCACTCTGCTCATGTAAGATTCTCTTACTCAGTTGGTAATGAAGTTCAGGCTGAGGGCGAGACTTCTCTCGACTTCCTTACAAACTATACTTCAAGCTTGATTCACGACAAGTTCCAGGATGTTGTTCTTATCGACAATTCAAGCTTCAAGTTCGTGGGATATGAGTGGTACAAGGATAACACGACATTAGCTGACGAAACAAAACAGTTCTTCAACGACAAGCCTTACCTCTATGGCTGGTATGGCGCTTATGTTACTACTGTCGACAATCAGAAGATCAAGGTTTGTCCAGCATTCTTCGACCACCGTCCGGCTGGAAGCAAGAAGGCTGAAAAGACTGTAAATGTATATCCAAATCCTGCTTACCGCATGGAGACTGTAACCATTGACCTCAGCGATTTTGAGGACGAGGATTTCTCTAATGCTGAGATAGTTATATACAGTTCTCTCGGTGTTATGGTTAAGAGAATTACAAATGTTGAGGTTAAGAATTTTGTAAATCTCCCTGCCGACAGCTACACCGGAAATGTGGTATTTGGTGATAAGAAACTTTCATTCAAATTAATTGTTAGAGATTAGTGTATTATGAAGAAGTTGATATTTTCGTTGCTGATAATTTTGTCGGCATACACCGTAAAGGCGCAGGATCAGAAGTCCAGCGGAAATGATGATTTTTTCGGTGATTTTTCGCAGACCGAAATTGATTCTATCCGCAATCGTCCCGCTCATTATCTGGTTTTTGATATAGGTGGAGGTTTGCATTTCCTCACTTACGATATGGATGATATGGGCTCCAAAAAACCGGGCTACGGCTTTATGGCCCGTGGCGGTTACCGTTTTTTCTTCAACAGGCATTGGGGAATAGGTACTGAGCTTAATTTCAAGACTTTCTCAACTTCTGCTACTCTTGATTATCTTCAGGAGTTGCCAGATGCTGTAGATGAGGATGGCGAGAAATATTTGCATCGTACATATTTCAACGGATTGAAGGAGAAGCAGAAAGAGACTGCATTCAATATTCCTCTCGGAGTTTATTATCAGACTCAGCTCGGCAATAGATGGAAGGCTGTTGGTGGTTTGGGTATGTTCTATCAGCTCCAGGAATTATCCAACAAGTATTCTACTACAGACGGCTCTCTTGAGACACGCGGTTTTTATCAGGTCTATAACGTAGAGCTCTATGGCATGGACCAGCATAATTTCTACACCGCAGATAATTTCAAGGGTGAATACGAGAAGAAATCCTGCCTTGGACTTTTTGCTGAGGGAAATCTTCTCTATCAGCTCACTCACAAACTTGAGCTTGATTTGGGAATTTACTTCTCATACGGCCTCAATTATCAGAAAGAATCGGTTGGTAGCCTTGTTTACAATCCCGATTGCATGGAGGCAACTGCTTACAAGAATGCCGAATACAATGGTGTTCTCTCATCAAGCAAAATTGAGAAATCGCATCCTTTGGCAGTGGGTTTGATGGCCGGTATCCGCTACCGCCTCGGCAAGGATCCATTCGTAAGATCCAAGACCGATGGCGGCGATAATGACCGCAACAATATTGTAACTACTGATACAGATTCTACTGATACTCAGATTACTGATACTACCGGAATCGACACCAACATTCCTGATATTAATGATAATGGTGGAAATGACAATGTTGATAACGGCGATAAGGAAAAGGACGGCGGAAACGGCAACAATACCGACCGCAACGACCGTGACAGACGCACAGCTGGTCAGGTGCTTGTAGATGAGCTCAAGAAGTTCAACAAGGTTTCTATCAACTTTGCATTCAACGATGCCCACATCAACGCATCACCTGTTCAGAAGGATATGTTTGATCAGTTGGCAATTTACATGAAGGAATACCCTGAGATTGTGCTTCACATTGTGGGTCATACATGTAATATCGGTACACTCCAGCAGAACAAGATTGTGGGTCAGAGACGTGCCGACGCTTGCAAGAAGGAGATGACCGACCGCGGTGTTCCTGAGAACAGAATCACAACCGAATCGAAGGCTTACCTCGATCCACTTGTTCCAAACACAAGCGAGGAAAACAGAAAGAAGAACCGTCGTATTGAGTTCTCTGTTACCATCGAGGCCAACAAGTAAACGATGACAGTTTTATAAATCATAAAATGGAGTCTGAAGCCTGCTTCAGGCTCCATTTTTCATAAATTTGCACTCATGAAAGGAATCGTATTGGCAGGTGGTTCGGGCACCAGGCTTTACCCGATCACCAAGGGTATCAGCAAGCAGCTGATGCCAATCTACGACAAGCCCATGATATATTATCCCATCAGCGTGCTGATGCTGGCCGGTATACGCGAGATTCTCATTATCTCTACTCCCGTAGATTTGCCCGGTTTCAAGCGTCTGCTCGGCGACGGCAGCGATTATGGCGTGTCTTTCAGCTACGCCGAACAGCCTTCGCCCGACGGACTTGCCCAGGCTTTCACCATTGGCCGCGATTTCATTGGCGATGATAGCGTTTGTCTTGTATTGGGCGATAATATTTTCCATGGCGCGGGATTTTCGGGAATGCTGAAGGAGGCTGTCCGCACAGCTGAGGAGGATTCCAAGGCTACTGTTTTCGGCTACTGGGTTTCGGATCCGGAGCGATACGGCGTGGCTGAGTTTGATGCCGATGGCAATTGTCTGTCGATAGAGGAGAAGCCGTCCAAGCCGAAATCAAATTATGCCGTTGTGGGATTGTATTTTTATCCCAACAAGGTTGTGAAAATCGCGTCGGAAATCCAGCCCTCGGCTCGTGGTGAATACGAGATTACTACTGTGAATCAGCGTTTTCTGGAAGACGGCGAGCTGAAAGTAAAAACTCTTCAGCGTGGTTTTGCTTGGCTTGATACCGGCACTCACGATTCGCTGTCGGAGGCCAGCACCTACATAGAGGTTTTGGAAAAGCGTCAGGGACTCAAAATTGCCTGTCTGGAGGATATTGCTTACCGCCGCGGATGGATAGATGCCGACAAGATGCGTGAGTTGGCTAAGCCAATGCTCAAGAATCAGTATGGCCAGTATCTGATAAAGGTAGTAGAGGAATATCATATTTAATGCCATTAGCTACCTCTAAAAATGTGAATGTAAATACCGCAAATTCTGATGTTTGCAATTTTTTGTAAAAAAAGTAGCAATAAGATTTTGCGGTTTTGGAAATTGTATCTATTTTTGCATCGTCTTAGAAATAAGGCAGACATATTGATGAATGCGCTGGTGGCGGAATTGGTAGACGCGTATGTTTGAGGGGCATATCCGAGTTTTATTGGGTGCAAGTTCAAGTCTTGTCCGGCGCACATTTCC
>JAZUEG010000534.1:0-2410 GCA_045640025.1 Bacteroidales bacterium | reverse complement strand
ACCGCTTGGCCTCCGACTTATTCTTCCCGTCGAAATGTGCGATGTAGATTCTGGAATAGTTGCCGTCGTCGCGGCGCGATGCTATCATTATCCATCTGCCGTTGCTGGAGAATGTGGGATAGCTGTCGGCAAAATCGTTGGCGTTCAGCGCATTCAGCGAGTCTATCTCGCCGGTGTTCAGGTCCATCATCCTTATCTGCGAATCGTGGTGCCATATCTGGAAACAGCCGTAAGCGCCCTCGGCAAAAATCATCTTTTTCCCGTCGGGGCTTATTCTCGGGAGTGTGCAGCTGATACCGTTATCTGCCGCGCAATACACTGTATCAGCTTCGCCAAAAGTCCTCTTCCTGATATCGAAACTGCGGCGCATGATGCTGTATTTCAGCGAGGTGTAGTCGTTGACATTTATGCCGCTGAATGTGGAATCTGTGACACGGGCCGTGCAGTAATAGAGGTATTGTCCGTCGGGGCTCCATGTGGGGAATACCTCGAGCTCCTGCTTGCTGTCGCATATCACCGAAACCTCGTCGAGATCGGCGTCGTAGAGTATCAGGTCGCTCTCCGAATCGTATACCTCCACCTTGTCGACATTCTCGGTGTGGAATATCTGATGTGTATTGTCGGTGCTGAAGGCGATGAGATTCTCCTCGGGATGCCACGATGGATATACTCCCGGCGATATGGTGAAGTCGCGTTTCAGGTTCACAACCTTCTCCCTGCCGTCTATCCTGATTACAGTGCCGGCATCAGCTGCCCTCTTGTGGAAAAGCATATTCCTGGTGCCGTAGTTCTGATACGAGTGGCAGTTTACGCACTGGCCGTATACCTGCTTGGTGGAATAGAAAACGCTCTCCTCGAAATTTCCGGTGCACCGCTGGGCCAGGCAGAGATTGTCGTACAGCGCATACGACGGCTCTATCAGTCGGTAAGATATGTATGGATCTATCTCATCAGCTGATATGTAAATCTTGAAATCCTTGTATTTGATCCATTCGCCGAAATCGTTTCTGGCAAAAACCTCTATCGCGATGCTGTCGTTCAGGCTGGAGGCACAGAGGCTTTTCCATTCGCCTATGGGGATCTGTATCTCACGTCCATTTCCGCCGGTTTCTATCAGCTGATGGCCTGATATTCTGGCCACGCATTCCACTATGGCAGAGTCGGTAAGCATGAAATTGGGCGGAGCGATGTTGCATGGCAGTGCAGTGCCCGTGTAGTCGGGAAACATCCCGGGCCGCTCGGTGCTTGTGGAGTAGTTTTCCGGGAAACGGGGACTTCCGCAAGCCGAGATCATCAGCGCCGAAAATATTAGTATAGCGAAAAAAATTCTCTTCATCTTGTTCTATTTCTCAAAGTAGACATACCACCAGTAAGTTTTTCCAAACTGCTGGTGTATGGGCTTTATAAGTTCCTTGTTCTGAGTGTGTTCCAGCTGATTGATGTAGTTGGTGAACTCTCCGAAACCGCGGCGCACGTCGTCGGATACTCTGCTCTGTGCGGTATCGGCAAACATCACGCACGCCTCCTGATGGTGACGCGGGAGCGGATGTACCAAAACCGTATCAGCTGCCATAACCTGAAGAAACATTGCCTTGTTGCGCTCCCTCATGGCGAAATACATGGCCATCTCGGCGGAGGTCTGCGTGGCTATGTTTTCGGGCAGCGAGATCGAGTATCTCAGATAGTCGTAGAGGTTGTGGTCGGTCTCCTGGCGGTTGGTGAGTCCGCAGTGAAAATCTTTTGTAATCTGGTTGGGCTCAGCCGGTTGCCAGTTGGCGTAAAACATCGATTGGCGGATTATGTTGGTGTATTTCTGGCAGAGGGCCGGCTCGCCGTTGGCCTTTGCGGCGCGGGCCAGCATTCTCAGGTATCCTGTTCCGAATCCGTATTTCACGCCCAGCTCTATGCACCAGCGCGTAGTGATATTGTACCTTCCGTAATAATAATGCGCTATCCACGCGGCCACGTATATCGCGCTCGCCTTTACGGATGTACATTCCTCATTTTCAATGATTTTGTGGCTGGTGGCGAAGGCCTCCTCGCCTATGGTTCCAGTCTGCGCCATGGCCAGGTCGTAGAGTACGCGCATGCTCTCTGTATGGCCATCAGCTGCACGGGCTACCTTCTTTACGGTGTTCCAGTCGGAGTTTTCGGCGGCGCGGGCCATCCGGATTTCCTGTGCGAAGCTGTCACCGTGCTGGCCGGCTATCATGGTGATTATCAGCAATATCATGGCAGCTGATGGCGAGATATATTTATTCGCCATCAGCTGGCTGAAAAACTCCACTGATACCAGCGCCACTGCCGCTATTATGAGCGGAAGATTGTGGATGCGGCCTGTGATGTCGTCGTTGATGAGCTGCGGGAGTCCGGCCGTGTATATATCGCTGAATCCCAAGAATTTGCTGTA
>JAZUEG010000533.1:0-2036 GCA_045640025.1 Bacteroidales bacterium | reverse complement strand
CGGGCACCTGCTTTACCAGCATTTCCTCTATCTCCTGCCTTGTGGTGTCCATAAGCACTTCCACCACGTGGGCGCTGTAGGCCACTATGTAGAGTATCAGGCTCTCGATGCTTGCCTTGCCGAAGTGCTGCGAGAATTCGGCTCCAGGGCTGAATCCATACAGGCGTGCGAGTGTCTCGCTGCCCATCCACTGCGCCTCCAGTGATTGTTTTATCTCTGTTGTTGTACGTGCCATAGTGTCTTTCTGTTAGTGAGACGTGCCAAGGGCGCGTCTCTACGATACAATAAAATCAATCTCGATGCCCATATAGTTGATTCCGCCAAGAGGCTGAGCCTCCGGGGATGATTCGATTGCGGTGGCGGGCATTATCTTGTTTACAGTGTAGTACTGCGTCATTGCCTTGTTGCCTTGTGTGTCGGGCAATGTGAGTGTGGCGCCAGGCTCCAGGTTGTCGCTCAGGCTTATGCCGTTGGCAAGGGCTATGTCTAAGGCCGTTTCTGCCGAGCCAGTGTGTTGGAGTGCGATATCCAGCAGGCTCTGAGAATTGCTTACTATCATCTTATGTCTATTTTTAGATTGCCGTTCTCTATGCTTGCCGTGCCTTCCAGTCCTGCGCTTCTCAGTTGTACTTTCACTTCTCTCAGCATCGCCTCAGTTTGTCCACTGTGCAGGTAGTGTATCAATCCAGCACCAAGAAATGGATGCTCCTTCCATTCGCCTTTTTCGGTGGATAATATCAACAAGGCTTCCTGCTCTCTGGTCTCACCAAGTTGCAATGTACCGTTCTTTACTTGCAGGTCAAGAGTATCGGTCAATAATATTCCTTTCATTGCTAATGGATTATTTGTGTGTCCTCGTAATCGCTGACGCTGAATCTCTCGGCGCTTGCAGTGCTTGGCAGGTCTGGTGTCTTACTTGGACCTCCTGGCGATGCGCATATATGTGTATGTGCGTTGAAATCGTCTTTAAGTTGGTTCACTGTCTCCACCAGGCTGTTCAGTTTCTCCGTAAGGTCGTTTATCTTTATCAACCCTCCATACTCGCCCTCGTTCAGTTTTATCTCCTTTGCTACTATATGGTCTATCTCCGAGAATGCCATACAGTAGCAGGTGGTCAGACTCTGGTCTATGGGGATATAGATTACTGCGCTCCCTACTTTGGGTACTATGGTTAGCCCTGTTTCGCCCTCGCCTGCTATGGCGCTCAGCCTTACGTTGTAGATCTCCAGGTCGCCATCCCTTATATCGATAGTCCACTTCTCTGGGTCTACTCCTGCCACCTCGCCCACGCTTGCTGTCAGGTTGGTGTCTCCCCGTCTGCGCGCCAGTTCCAGCAGCCGCAGCAGGTTGTTTTCTGTCTCTGGTCTCATTTGATTTTGTAACTGAGTTCACACTCCCTGCGGTAGCCTGTATTGATACCGTATGATATCTTGACGCTCTTGACAAGGAACGTGCCTTGGCGGTCGGGATTGTCAGGATCCACAATAGCAATGCTGTCGCCAGCACATACGCGGGGACGGCCGAAGCCTGTAATTTTACCTTCATATCCATCGAATACTAGTCTTTTAAGTTCGTCCTCTGCAAGTTTCTTGAGTTCAGCCTCGCTCTTGGCGGAGAATGATAGAGTACGTTTCTCTGCATCGTTGCCATTGTAGCCCACCACCACCTTTATCACCTTGCCCTTGGGGTCTTTGCCCTGAGCCGTGAACTGTATCCTCGAGGAGTCCTTGGTAACATACTTCAGGTCGTTCTTGGCCACATTCTGCTTGAATGTGTAGGTGTGGGTGTTGGTTCCCTGCATCTTGTAGGGATAGTGGGCTGATACTGTCTTATTGGTTTCGTCCACTGTAACCGATATTCCGGCCGATTTGCTTAGAGAGTCCACCACCTCGTATGGTGTGGCGTTCTTTATCACATAGCCGGTGGAGAGTGTGGCATCCACGTTGTCTTCTATGGTGTATCCGCCGAAAACAAACTGAAGTACCTCACTCACAGTAGTGGATTTCCCAAGTCGGATCGTCGCCATGTCGTTCTGT
>JAZUEG010000532.1:0-4473 GCA_045640025.1 Bacteroidales bacterium | reverse complement strand
TGGTCTTCCACCTGGAATGCCATATTGGCCCTTGGAGTAATCCAGATATCGTAAACGAGGTCCTCGTAAAAATCGAACACCACAGGAGAAGACGAAGCCTCGTCGGCCTCGCATACACGGCCCTTGGTGCCCTCCTTGTAGCCGGAGAGGGTGATGTGGCCCTCGCTGTCGGAATTGATAATGAGAGAGTTGCCCTCCACCTCAAACTTGAGAGGAATATCGGCGGCCACGAGTCCCTTCTTCTGCTTGCCGTCCACGTAATACCATACATCAAACCTGATGCTGGCCTTCTTGGCCTCCAGAAAAACATCGAGCCAGCCCTTCTGATTGCCGGGCAGGGCCGACACAAATCCCCAGCTTACAAGCACGATATTGCGCCTGCCGTTGCTATCCACCACGTAGATAGAGTTGGTGTCGGGAATCTCCAGACAAGTGGTTATAAACTCCGAAAGCTGAGGATTCTGCAGCTTGGCCACCGCATCGTTTACCTGATTGATGGTCCTGGAGAGCATCATCTTGGCCTCGCCCTGCTCCACCGGATTCAGCTCCTTGTAGCACTTGGCATTGCCCGACAATGGAGTCTGCCAGATAATCTTGTCGCCGCCCATCACTATGGGCATGGCAAACAGCTGATAAATTTCCGGATCGGCGAGGTTCACCTTTATGCTGTTGTAGTAATCCATGGCAGAGTGCAGACTGCCAAGGGTATAGGCTACGTTGTTGGTTCCTGTAGTACAAAGATTAATCATAGATCATGCAATTAGTTTTTTGTATTTATTTCAGCTAATGGCGTATTATTTAGGGCAGTTCACCTTCACCTCCCACATTGTGGTGCTGTCGTTGCCGCCGTTTACACGTACGGTAATCAGACCATCAGGGGTGTCGTATTCAAAAGTGACGGTCTTCTTGCCAGCCACATAGCCGTTGGTTCTGTATATTATATTGTCGGCAGATGCCTTGCTGGCAGGTCCGCTGTATACTATCAGCTCGTCTTTCTCGGTAAACATATTGTATGTGAGAGTAAGCTTTCCGCTGTTCTTGGTTACCTTTACGGTCTGTATCAAAGAGTGAATATCCTTGGAGCTCTCTATCTTGCTGCCGCATGGCACTGGGATGTCCCTCACATCGGTAGACTGCTTGGGCACAAGGATAGTCTTGTTTTCCTCGAAATAGAACGACGAAGCGTAAGTCTCGTGGTCGGCGGCCTGGATCTGTGTCTTCAGCTGAACCGACGGATCCATAGGCACATCGCGGAAATTCACCACGCCATTCTCGTCGGTTACGAGGTCGGCGCTGGTGCCGTTGTACTCAAGGTGAACCTTGGCATTGGCGAGCAGGCTGCCGGTCTCCTCGTCCTTTACGGTAATGGTGATGCCCTTGGGCTGAAGCTGGAGCACTATTGTGGTATCCTTGGTGGCTGTAGAGAGATTGCAGCTGATATCAAAATAGTCGGCGGCCTTTACAGTCATAGGCAGCTGATAGCCCTTAGGATCGTGCAGCACAAAGTGACAAACGCCATTGCCATCAGCTGTCTCGGTAACATCGATGTCGTTGTAGCTGATGGTGGTGACAGCGTATGGCAGAGGATTCTGTCCATCGGTTACCTTTACGTTTACCTCCTTGTCGCTCAGGGCGGCTATTGCGGCGCTTATGGCCGGCCATGCAAAGAGGAAGAACAGCCATCCCAGGAGAAGAAGAAGCGGAACGAGCCAGAACCACATGAAATATTTGCTGCGGCCGAGAGTGATGATGCGCTCCTCGTTGCTGTCCTTAGGGATATAGATATCGTCGAAATGCTTGCCGTTGTATTCGGTGCTTATGGAATACTGCTTGCCCTGCACAAGGCCCTCCACAGATATCTTGCCATCCTGGTTGGTGATTCGGTTGAGCACGTTGTGACCGTCGTCGATGGTGATTCTGAGGTTTGGAATGCTCTCCTTCTTGTGGTTGATAACCCTTACCACGAGATTGGTGACATCCGATGGAATCTTTACACCCTTGAGCACGTATACCTGCTGTGGGTCGGTGAACATGAATGTATGACGGTGAGAGCCCAATCCGTTTACTATCTGTGTGCATTCCACGCTGCTGTTGCACTTTACGCCGGGGAGTATCACCTCGCCGTTCTGGTCGGTTGCGAGATCCTGCTTCTGGTCGTCGGTGGCAAACCTTACTACTGTATTAGCTATAGGAATATTCTGCTCATCCACCACACGCACTATCATATCGCTGCTCTGAGCCAGCTCGCGCATCTTGATCTCAGCCATATTGAGTCCCTCGTGGGTGAAGAGCTTGGTAACAGAGGTCTGATACTGCGGACTGCTGCATGTAATCTGGAATTCGGTGTCGGGAGGCATATTGTCTACCGAAACTCGTCCGTTGATGTCGGTATTCAGCTCTATCTGCTTGTCGCCGTAATCGAAACGCACCAATGCGCCGGGTATTATCTGTCCGCGGTCGGTGAGCACAGTAATCTCTATCTCGGCTATGTATCTGATGCCCTCAAACTCGTATTCGCTGCAGTTGCCGTCGCATACGTACGACTGGGAGTTGTTTCTCTGCTTGCACTGCACCTCGGTGCCTTCAGGAATGTCCCTGAGGCAGATACGGCCGTTGGCGTCGGTGGTCTCGAAATATGTGCGGTCGTCGTATGTGAACGAGATTTCGGCATCAGCTATGGGAACGCCCTTGGCATCGCGCACCACGAAATTCATGTCGCACTTGCGGGTGTTTATCAGATAGAGATAGTCGTCGCTGCCGTCGCACATGTAATGCTTGATGTTGGCCTCCTTGTCGCCCACGTATGCCGAAAACTTGTCGCCGAGGGGCAGGTCGTGGAGGTATACATATCCGTTGTTCCAGGTGGTAAGCTCCTGCTCCTTGCCGTTGCATACCAGGGTGATCTTCTCGCCTATGGCAGGTTTCTTGTTTTTGATAACCCTTATCTTTACGGTATCCACCTTGGTGGGCACCAGCTTCTTGATAAGGCCCGATGGTGCATTGAATTCCTCGCCATTGAAACCCCACTTGATGAGCACGTAGTTGCACTCGCCATTAGCTTGCTGAATGCGGTAGATATTGTCGTAATCGGGAATCTCGATGCACGAATCTATTACAGAGAATATATTGGCCACATCGCTCATGGAGCTCTTGTATATCTGCCTGAAGGCCGACTTGTAGAGCTTGTTTACCTGTTTCTTGATAACTCCCTTGGCGGCTATCTGCTCCTCCTCGGTGAGATTGGCAAACGACACGGGTGTGCCCTCAAACTCTGTGTGCCATGTAATCCTGTTGGTGCCGTCGAACTGTGGCTCGGCCAGCACTGTATATTCCTTGCCGGATTCAAACATGGCTTTCAGCTGCTTATATCGGTTGATATTCTCGCCTGCTCCCTGCTCAAAGAGGGGACGGATGTGGGAGATATCGGTAGTAATAATCGGTTGACTCATTTTGGGATATATGTTGTTTATGAGATAATGACTCTGATTAAATTTTCATCATGTGGAATGATGTGCCGGTATTCTGACCATTGTACAGGGCACGGCAGAGGGCTGTTCCGTTTTCCTGACGCTTGGCCACAAACTTGCACTTGATGTACGAATCGCCGTTGGAGGCTACTGCGTCGGCGGTCTGCTCGATGATGAGCTCGCCGTCCTGCAATGTGGACTTTACTGGCGCCTTGAATGTCTTGTTGCCATTCTCCACGTATTCTATGGTGCCGGTGCCGTCGTCTTTCAGATTGAAGAAAACCTCCACAATCTGATCGTTGTCGGAGATGAGGTCGGATGTGGATTTCCAGCGGCCGGCCACAAATGAGATGTCGGAGGCGTTTTCGGGAATCTGCATCATGTTGCCCTGTCCGGCCATGCGGAGCGCGTCGGCAAGCTGAAGGAGCGGTCCAATCTGCGGACGTGTATTGAGCGGCTTGCCGGTCTGGCTGATTATGGTGATAAGCTCCTTGGCGGTGAGGTGCGGATACTTGCTCTTTACGAGAGCCACAGCGCCTGTCACCACTGGAGCGGCCATAGATGTGCCATCCAGAAAATCGTAGCTGTTGCCGGGAACGCTCGAGAACACCTCAACTCCCGGAGCCGAGATGTTGGTGATGGAGCCGAAGTTGGAGAAATCGGCCTTGGGCGACTGTCTGTTGTCGAGACCCTGATAAGCGGCTACGATGAGAGCCTTGTCGGTGCGCGACATTGGATCGCACTCGGCCAATATGTCCTCGTTGCCGGCGGCTTTTACCACCACGAGGTTTTCCTCCAGGCAGAAATCGTAAACCTCGTTCCAGAACTCGGCCTCATCCTTTCCGTACTGGCTGATGAAGAGCTGCTGATCCTGTGCGCTTATGTGGCCCAATCCTATACCAAGCGAGTAGTTGATAACCGACGCTCCGTGATGTATGGCAAACAGCGCGCCCGACATTATGGCCACGTTGGACATCAGTCCGCTCTCGTCGGCCAGCTGGATGGG
>JAZUEG010000531.1:0-5807 GCA_045640025.1 Bacteroidales bacterium | reverse complement strand
TCCTGCTCCCATCCGAGGTAAGAGTAAACCTTCTTCACGTTGGTGTCGAAATAGTGGCACACCTCAACGGCGGCCTTTGTGACGGCGTCAACGGCCTTCAGGAGAGGAGCCTTGTAATCGAGCGCCTCGCCGGTGTATGAGATGAAGATTGTAGGCACACAAAGGGTGTCGTCGACTATGAAAGCCGGTGACGATGGATCCCAAGCCGAATATCCGCGGGCCTCGAAAGTGTTGCGCAGTCCGCCATTCGGGAAACTCGAGGCATCAGGCTCCTGCTGTGCAAGCAGCTTGCCCGAGAACTCCTCGATAACGCCCTCGCCGGGTGCGCCGTCGTACTCTATGAAAGAGTCGTGCTTCTCGGCAGTGCCCTCGGTAAGAGGCTGAAACCAGTGGGTGTAGTGTGTAGCACCGTGCTCCATGGCCCATTTCTTCATACCGGCGGCCACCTGGTCGGCAATGCTGCGGTCCAATGGCTTTCCGCTGTTAGTAATCTCGTTAATTTTCTTCACGGTCTCCTTCGACAGGTACTGGGCCATCTGTTTCTTGCCGAAAACGTACTTGCCGAAATAGCCCGATGTGGGTTCTTCGGGAACGTCGACGAAGCGGGCTTCTTTCTTGAACGCCTCGCCAACAACTTGAAATCGTAATCCGCTCATTGTTATTTAATAGTTTTTGTATAGCGTTGCAAAATTAAGAATAAATAAATAATATCATATTAACTTAATAAGATTTTTTGAGTACCTTTGCGGTTAGAAAAATTAATCGCACAGATAACACAGAGCACACAGATTTTACACAGATATTTACAATAAAATCTGTGTCATCTGTGTCATCTGTGTCATCTGTGCGAAACATAATAAAGTAATACAGATGTTAGGATTAAATCTTTTCTGGTCGTTCTTCAAGATAGGCGCGTTCACCTTTGGCGGCGGATACGCTATGATTCAGATAGTTAAGGATTGCGTGGTGGATAAGAACCACTGGCTCACCGAGGACGAGTTCTGGGAGTCGATAACGCTTGCCCAGGCGCTTCCGGGCGTGTTTGCCATCAATATGGCCCTGTATACGGGTCACAAGATTAAGGGCAAGACTGGCGCGTTCTCGGCAATGATGGGCGCCATGCTCCCGAGCATGATCATCATAATGCTGATAGCCTCATTCTTCAAGGATCTCAATGAGTACGAGACCATCAGAAACATATTCTCGGGCATCCGTCCCTGCGTGGCGGCGCTGATACTCGCCCCCGGCCTCACGATGCTCAAGAAGGCAAAAATCACCTGGAAAACCATTTGGATTCCCATTTCGGTATGCCTGCTGATATGCCTTTTCGGAATCTCGCCAATCTACCTGATACTTGCCGCAATTATCGTCGGCATCATCTCGGCATGGAGATTCGAGAGAAAAGTTTAGAGTTTAGAGTTTAGAGATTAGAGAAGCTCTTAATTGTTAATTGTTAATTGTTAATTGAAAATGATATTTCTACAGTTATTTTGGGTATTCTTCAAGATAGGACTCTTTGGCTTTGGCGGAGGCTACGCCATGGTCTCAATGATAAGGATGGAGGTTGTGGACGAGTATCAGTGGATGACGGCGTCGGAGTTTGCTGACCTGCTTGCCGTCAGCCAGATGACACCGGGCCCAATCTCGATAAACACAGCCACATTCGTGGGATTCACCGAGGCGGGATTCTGGGGATCGGTGGTGGCCACATTCGCCCTCATTCTGCCCACGCTTCTGCTGATGGCATTAGTATTGGCCTTGTTTTTCAAGCATAAAGATTCCGAGTACGTGAAGCGACCAATGGCCTATATGCTGCCAGTTGTTGCCGGCCTCATCATCGCCGCCGGTTTCCTTATGCTGTTTGTAAAGGGAGCTAATGGCGTTTTCGATATCTCCCTCGACCGTGAGACAATGTCAAGCTGGCTGAGTCCCGTAGTCTTCCTCGCAACATTAGTACTCACATACCTGAAAAAAGCCAATCCGATACTGCTGATAATAATATCAGGTGTGCTGGGATGGGCTTCGGGCTTTTGGCTTTAGCCAAAAGCCCAATGGATAATGAAAACAATGGATAATGAGTAATGCCATTATCCATTGTTTTGGTATACCAGTGGTTATACCAGTAGTTATACCAGTAGTTATACCAGTAACTTTAGTCTATAGTTTGCCATTGACCTCCAAATGAGTTACCAATTCGAATTAATTTCCCTTCATTTTGCAATTTATCTAAGTAGTAAACAACACCATTTCTGGACATTCCCATTTCTTGAGCAAGATTATTGATTGTCATTTTGGGGTTGTTTCTGAGCAAATTAATTATCTTGTCTGTTTTAGAATTTCCAGTTTCTGTCTTTCCATTTTCTTTCTGAGGCCGCATGATTGTCACCAACAGGCCTCCGCAGTGTTCCGTAAATGTGGGCTCGGGAAGTCCGTTTTGTTTTATTTCCTCACAAACTTTCTTGATGCCTCGTCCCCACGACTCGATGAAACCTGCCTTGTAAAATACTTCGGCAATGTTGTGGTTTCTCGGTTTGGATGAGTGTTTTTGCATAAGAGTGGCTACTGAATAGCCTTCAGGCAATCGGCCCTCATTCCATAATTCAATGCAGTTGTTGAAAACCCTCATTTGGATAGGGGCGCCTCCATACTGCTTGTGTATTATGGAATTGTAGATAAGTTCGCGCAATGCATCTTCGGGAATCTCGAGTTTTTCTACCCTTGTCATTCCTTCATAATGAATTGGGGATTTCAAGTATTTTGATTTCAACAGTTTTATTACCGCATCAGCCATTTGAAGTATGTTACCTTCCACCACGTCCTGAAACATGAGGTCGGTCTCGTCGTGTCCAAATCGTCCTATCTTGAACTGCACACCGGTGAAATATTTCTGAGGCTTCTTGGCAAACAATAATATGGCCGCGTATTTCAGTTTGTTGTCGTCGGTCAGTAGATTAAGGTTTTCCAGAATCTCTGCGTCGGAATCTCCAAACGAATCGTCGGTAATACGGCTTGACTTGATGCCTTGAATGATGAAATATTTTATCGCCTTGGGGTCAATGCAGTCTATTGTGGCTGATTCATGCGCCACATCGTCCCACTGACGGCCCATCTTTTTCAGGATAAATTGCTGAAGTGCCGTTCCTTTAAGTTCCTGTTTGGTGCTGCCTGATCGATAATGATATTGTCCCTTGTAGGAAATAGGCACGTTGCTCTGAGATACGGCAATCTCGATATATTCCTTGCCATTTCCCTTCAGTAGATTTACATCCACGATTATTCCCAATATGTCGCGTACTTTGTTGGGAATATCCTCCAAAAGGCGTTTGGAGTCATCACATCCTATAATCTCAAGTTTGTCGCTAACTCCTATATATATTGTGCCGCCTTGAGCGTTTGCGAATCCACATATCCATTTTAAGTATTCGTCGCGCCAAGACTCTTTGTATTCTACGTTTTGTGACTCGTTGTTCATTTCATTGAGTTTTTAGTTTCTGCCACAAATATACTCAATATTGATAATATACCCAATTTCTTATTGCTGTATCAGCAAAAAAATGTAATTTTGTACTCTAACTACAAACTACTATTTACTAACTACAAATAAAATGTACCTTATTCTCGATATCGACGGAACTCTTACCAACAGCCGTAAGGAGATTTCCGACAAGACTTTGCAGGCGCTCATTCAGATGCAGGAGCGCGGTCACAGGATTATTCTCGCCACCGGGCGTCCTACATACGGCGTCAAGTGGATTTGGGATGCGCTCAGGCTCAATGAGTTTGGCGGATATATCCTAAGTTTCAACGGCGCCAGGACCATCAATGCCAAGACCATGGAGGTGGTTTTCCAGCAGGAGTTTCCAAGCGGGCTGATACCTGAGCTCTATAAGTATGCGTCGGAAAACGAGATCGGCATTATCTCCTACGAGGACGGCGACGTGCTTGTGGGCACCGATATGGACAAGTATATCGGCAAGGAGATGATGCTGAACCGTATGCGCGGACGTATGGTCCCCAACTTTGTGGAATATATCAGCTTCCCCGTCAACAAGTGCCTGATGACCTGCGCGCCGGAGAAGGCCGTGGAGGTGGTTACCGAGCTCTCCGCCAGATACGACGGCCGGATAAGCGTTTACCGCAGCGAGCCGTTTTTCGTGGAGCTGATGCCGCTTGGAGTTGACAAGGCCGCATCGCTCGACAAGCTTTTCAAGATGGAGGGCGTCAGCCGCGAGGACACCGTGGCCTGTGGCGACGGATTCAACGATATCTCCATGATTCAGTTTGCCGGGGTAGGAGTGGCCATGAAAAACGCCCAGCCTCAGGTGAAGTGTGCGTCGGATTTCGTGACACATTTCACAAACGATGAGGACGGCCTATTGGAGGTAATCGAAAAATGGTTTGCGTAATTATTTCAAATTACGCTCGTAGAGACGCACGGACGTGCGTGTCATAATATATGTTCATAATTATTTAATATCCAATTAATTATGCGAAAGATTTTATTTCTCATACTCGCGATTTTGATGTGCGGCGCAGCCATGGCCCAGAATCTTCAGGATGTTATCTACCTGAAAAACGGCAGCGTGATACGCGGTACTCTCATCGAGCAGGTGCCGAGCGTCAAGATACGTACTTCGGATGGCAGTATCTGGGTTTTTGAGGACGATCAGGTAGAGCGCATATCAGCTGAAACAAAAACTCAGCAGACCAATTCGCAGGGGATGGATATGTCGGTGTATGCCGATCAGCCGACTTTCTCGTCTCAGCGGAAGAGACAGCCCCGGAATGTTGGAAGCCTTTCGCACGGTCTCAGGCTGCTATGCGGATTCACGTATCAGCAGCACATCAATAAATATACTTGCAGCGTGTTTGACGCCGATATTTCGGTAGGGTATCAGCTGACACCAAAATGGTATGCCGGCCTCGGTCTTGGCGACCAGATTTATTTAGACTATTGGTATTACGGATATTATGATGTAAATCCAATGCTTGTGGCGCAGATGCCTGTGTTTCTTAATATCAGATACGATGCCAAGCCTTCTGGAGTTTCGCCGATGGCCGATTTCAGGTTTGGATACTCGGTGACCGCCGACGAGCTGGTGGATTATTCCGGAATGTATATAAATCCATCGTTGGGTATCCGCTACAACCGTCTTTCATTCTCGGTGGGAGTGGAGATGGTGAAACTGGCCGAGCCTTGGTCGTTTATGGAGCTGGGATCCGCGGGCAATGGTAATATCGTGGATGTCAACTATCAGACTTCCATTCAGTTCCGAATGGTTTTTGAGTGGGGTGCCAGATAATAAAAAAACGAAACCTCCAGCGGAAATCTCTTTCCACCGGAGGTTTCTTATTATTGAGCTGTAATTATCCTATTGGGACTGAATTACTTGGCGAGAGCCTGAGCTACGGCTACGGCAACTGCTACAGAAGCACCTACCATTGGGTTGTTACCCATACCGAGGAAGCCCATCATCTCAACGTGTGCAGGTACTGATGAAGAACCAGCGAACTGGGCATCAGAGTGCATACGGCCGAGAGTATCGGTCATACCGTAAGAAGCAGGACCTGCAGCCATGTTGTCTGGGTGAAGTGTACGACCTGTACCACCACCTGAAGCTACTGAGAAGTAAGGCTTGCCAGCGAGTACGCGCTCCTTCTTGTAAGTACCAGCTACTGGGTGCTGGAAACGGGTTGGGTTGGTTGAGTTACCTGTGATGGAAACGTCAACACCTTCCTTCCACATGATGGCAACGCCCTCACGAACGTCATCAGCGCCATAGCAACGAACGTTAGCACGGAGACCG
>JAZUEG010000530.1:0-22003 GCA_045640025.1 Bacteroidales bacterium | reverse complement strand
CCATCGCCTTCAGCTCCTTGGCAAGATCCTTGGCCACCTCGTTGGTGGTGGTGTTGGTATTGCCCTTGATAGCTGATACGCCATGCTGTGCAAAGGCCAGGAACTTCTTGAGACCCTCCACTCCTATTGCCGAAGTCCTGTTGGTATCTATCATGTCGGCTGTAAGGGTCGAGAATATCTTCATCTCGTATCTTGCGCGCGATACGGCCACATTGAGACGGCGCTCACCGCCCTTCTGGTTCAGCGGACCGAAATTCATGCTCACCTTGCCGTTCTCATCGGGACCGTAGCCCACAGAGAATAGGATTACATCGCGCTCGTCGCCCTGTACGTTTTCCAGGTTCTTGCAGAAGAGCGGTTCCTCGCCGTTCATCGCTATGGACTCGAGCTCAGGCTTCTTGGTGAAGAGGTCCTGTATCATGTCGTCTATCAGCTGTTGCTGAACGATGCTGAATGTCACCACTCCTATACTGCGCTTGGCGAGATTTGGATCGCTGAGACGACGCTCTATCTCATCCACCACGGCCTTGGCCTCGGCAGGATTGCGGCGTGTCTTTCCCTTGTCGTAGAATCCCTCCACCTTCTCGAATGTAACCTTAGAGATACGGTTGTCGGGGCTTGGGAATGTGAGCAGCGAATTGTCGTAATATTCGTGGTTGCTGAATGTGATGAGACTCTCGTGCTTGCTTCGGTAATGCCAGAGCAGGTTTTTGCTGTTGAAGTTGAGAGCCAGAGCATCGTCGAGTATCGATTCCAGGTCCTCTATCTCGAGATTCTCCTCGTCGGTCTGTGCCGATGAGAAGAAACTTGTAGGAGGCATCTGCTTGGGATCGCCGGTTATCACAACATTCTCGCTTCGGGCAATGGAACCCACGGCGTCGGATGTAGGCATCTGCGATGCCTCGTCGAAGATTGTGATATCAAACTGTGGCTTGTCGGTAAGTGTAAGGTACTGGGCCACCGACATTGGCGACATCAGCATACATGGGCAGAGTTTCGGCAGGAGATTTGGAATGCTGTCGAAAATCTTGCGGATGGATGTTCCGCGTCCGTTGCTGCGGATATTCTTCATGAGGATACCCGGCTCCGAATTCTTGGAAGCCTCGGTGCTGAAGTTTGGCGCGCGGCTGGCCATTATGGCGTAAAGCTCGGCCTTGGCAAGCTCCATGTACTTGTCGTTGAGCTCGCGGTAACGCTTCACCTTGTCGTCGAAGATCTCGCCCTTGAAGAGCTTAGCGTTCTCGTCGGTGGCGAATACGTGCTCGGCTATGGCCTTGTAGAGGCTCTTGCGGAATATCGAAAGCCACATATCTGGATCGGCGCCTGTCTTGTCGAAATATTCCATGGCAAAAGTCATGGAGTTGGCGTCGGCCTTGCGGCGGGCGTTCAGATATAGATACCAGTCCTTGAGGCCGTCGAGATTCTGCTTAATTTTGTTCAGCAGGCTGATACGGCGCTGTGGAATTGTATCGCCCTGGTCGAGAAGCGCGTTCTGGTCGAGGCCTGCCACCTTATATAATACATCTGCGCCGGCGTTGCTCCTGTTGTAGAGGTCGGCGGCGTTGATGAATCTCTCGGCATAGAAATCCTTGAACGACTTGTAGCCGTTGGCAAATAGGTTGGTGAATGCGCGCTTGGTCTCGTTGTAAGCCATTGGATCGTTGGCCAGCTTGCGGAGCATATCGTCGATATCGATAATGCCTTGCAGGAAATTCTCGCGGGCTGTCCAGTCCTCAACGGTCTCCGATGGCATTTCGGCCATTATATCGTTTATTACCTGATATGTGGTGGCGAGTTTCATCTCAGCCTGATAGTCCATTAGATTCTTCAGGTCGGTCTCCTCGTGGAGCTCACCGCTCTTGAGGTACTTTTTGAGGTTTTTCTTTACGGGACGGCGCTTGAAGAATCGTGAAATGAAGAACGAATCGGCCGACTCCTGCCAGATCTTGTTGTCCTCGGTCCAGTCGTGCTCAAAAACCTCTGGCTTGTAAACCTTCAGGATTTTGGCCTTCTTCTCGGCGGCCACCTTTCCGTGCTTGATGGCTGTGAGGTAAAGCTCGGCCTTGCCCTCGTTGTCGGTGAATCCTGCGGCCACGGCGTTCATCTGCTTAATCTCTGATATGCAGGTGATTATCTTCATGAACTGATCGAAGCGCTCAGGAGTATTTATGTCGATGATTTTCAGGAACTCATTACAGCTGGTGATAGCCTCGTCAAGCTTGCTAAGGTCAGCCAGTTGCATTGCGCATCCGTTATCGATATCGTTGCGCAGGCTTGGCGTAAACTCCTCGAAATTGAGAGTATTGAGCGGATTGCTGGCTGGATTTCCACAGGTCTTGGCAATTACGGCGGCCTCGTTTACTATGTCCTGCCAGAGGTCCACAAGCTCCTTGCTTGCGGTTCCGGCCAGTCCAAATGGGAATTTAACCTCGCCCTCAATGCTGTCGCCTATGGCTACGTACTGATTGATGGCCTCATAGAGCGACATTCCGCATGGAAGAACCTTGTGGGTAGAGATCATCATGTCGTTAAGCTCGTTGCGGAGCTCCATGAGTTTCTGGGCATCAGCTGCAAAATCCGCCGGCTCCTTGTACCGGGTTACCTCCACGCACTTGTTGAGCTGAGACAGTACCTCGCTCTTGTTGGCCTTGTTGGAGAATACATCGAGGCAGAATGGTCCGAGTCCGAGTTTTTCGAGTCGGGTGCGCACTACCTCGAGTGCTGCCGATTTCTGAGCCACAAAGAGTACGCGCTTGCCTCTGTATAGGGCATTAGCTATAATATTGGTGATAGTCTGCGACTTGCCGGTACCCGGAGGGCCAAACATGATGAAACTGTTTCCGCTGGCAGCCTCCTCCACGGCCTCGAGTTGTGAAGAGTCGCAGCTGACAGGCAGCAACATCTGGGCCGGTGTATATTCGCGGTCCATCTGCTCGGCGCTCTTGGCTGTAGATTGCTGTGAATAAGTGAGTTTGCCGTTGATGAGAGAGTTCACCATCTTGTTTTTGGCCAGGAGGTCGGCGTGGGAGTGGATATCATTCCACATCACGAACTTATTGAAGCTGAAGTTGCCGATTACAACCTTTTCCTCCACATCCCAGCGGCTCATGTTCATGATGGCCTTGCGGACAATGGCGAGTATCATAGGCACATCCACACCGCTATCGTCGGTTGGCAATGGGTCGGGCAGGCCGAGTGTTACTCCAAAATTCTGACGGAGCATCTCAGACAGTGTGATATTAGCTATAACATCCTCATCACGGCCTCTGATGATGTAACCGCTTGAGCTGTTGCGCCTTACTATCTCGATAGGGAGCAGAAGAATAGGCGCGTATCGCGGAGTCTCGGCCTTGTCGGTCTCAAACCAGCGCAGGATTCCGATGGCGAGATATAATGTATTAGCTCCATTCTCCTCCAATGACTGACGGCTGTCGCGGTAGAGGGCCTTGAGCGCGGCGTCGTTTTCGCTGTCGGTGAAAAACGAGTAAAGCCTGTGGGCCTCTATCTCCTTATTAATAAAGGTCTCGCCGGCCGAACCGGGAACGATTGTGGCGTTGGTGTTTTCGCCGGAATCGAAATCGGCCTTGATCTCAGCCGGACGCGGAAGAATCTTGAACTCATCGCCACCGCTCAGGATGTCCTCCACCTTGGCGATGTTGGATGATATGAGCATGAGGTTCTTCTTGCCGAATCTCATATTAAGCAATGAGTTGCGGAGGCTGAGGTCCAGAAGCTTGCGCTCCCAGATGGTCTGCTTGGTAACTGGCTGGTTATTAGCTGTAATGGATGGAATATCGTAAATAGAAATTTCCTCGGGGCGGTCGTGACGGGCAGAGAGGGTCTCGGTGGATGTATCTACCATCAGCTGGCCATCGGCTCCGGGAATAAGACGCGGCAGTGGCTTGATGCCAATGTTCCTGCAGCGGATAACATCCACAAAACACTCAAAATCATCGAGTTTCACGAGATTGGCAAGGCCCTCGGTGCATGCGTCCTCAAACTTGATACCGGGAGTATTGAGCGATGTGGCCTCCAGCACCTCTATGGTGTGGGTGCCCTGGCCGAGGCGCTTGGTGAGCTCGGTGATATCGTCGCTCACTGTATCGGCAAATGTCTCTGGCATCAAGTGAACGCCCACAAAACAATGGCCCTTGATGAGGATTACGAGCGGATTTAGCCTTGCGGATTCCAGGCACGAGGCAAAGAGCAGAGCCATGTCGATGCAGGTACCGGTCTTCTGATTGAGCACCTCGTCGGCCAGACGTATGCGCTGACCCGGAATCTCGCCGGTATTGGCGGGTGGCAGCTGATACGCAATATTCTGCTCCTGGAGCGCCGCGTAGATGGCTCCCGTCATCTGGCGTACGCGGTTGATATTGCGCGACTCGTAGCCGTCGATGGTGGCATCGGTGGTAAACTCCTGAAGAATCTTGGCGGCACGGCTTACAATGGTCTTTACGGCCATCAGGTTTGGCATTACGAAACAGGCCGTGAGCTCAGGCAGAGTGGATGCCGAGAACAGGAAATCTGATGGCAGAATGGTGACTGGATATTTGCCTTGGGCTATAATCTTGCCTTCGCACACCAGACTGGCGCCCACAAACGAATCCATGCTATCAGCTAACTGAAGCACAAACTGCTGGATGGCAGGCAGTTTTACAGGTATATCGAGGGTTTCGCCGGCTCGGATTTTTGCTATCTGGGTTGTGAAAGATTCTACGAAACCTAAATCTGGTTTTATCTCAAGAAAGAGATTTTCATAGTCGCGGTCGGAATTATTCTTGATGATTATTGATTTGGCTAATGGATAGTTGTTTTGCACCATAGCTAAATTCAAGTATTTAAAATACTGAAAATCAATAATTATTGTTTGTGTTGATTCTTCCATTTATTGAATTTTTTTGTTGTGTTTTTGCGGAAACAAATTACAAATAATTTACCAATTAAAAAAGAATTTAAATAAGAATATTTGATTTTTTTTTAATTTTGTGGTCACTATGAGTCTTACAATATCACCTATCGCACATATTATCAGCAAGTTTCCGCAAAAATTCGGAATCCCGCGTCAGCCCCTGCTTGCGCCGAGCCTGGAGGCCCGTATCGTGTTTGCTCCAGAGTTCCGTAATCCCGACTGCATCCGCGGGCTGGAGCACAGCAGTCACATCTGGCTGATATGGGAATTCACCGAATTTACGGGCCGACAGTGGACTCCGCTTGTACGCCCGCCGCGCCTGGGAGGCAACAAGAAAATGGGAGTTTTTGCCACGAGATCTCCGCAGAGGCCCAACAGTCTTGGCCTATCAGCTGTAAAAATAAAAAACATCTACACCGACCCTAAACTGGGCCCGGTGATAGAGTTTTTGGGCGCCGACATGCTGGACGGCACACCTATTTATGATATCAAGCCCTACGTGCCATACGCCGACTCGATAGCCGACGCAAGCACTACCCTATTCACCGAGCCGGAGAAACTGGACGGAGTGGTGTTTGCCAGCGATATTGCCATCAGCTCAGCTAATAGCAATATTATCAGCGAGATACTCATACAGGATCCGCGTCCTGCATACAAGCGCTCAGGCAGCGACAACTATGCTTTTGAGTACGGCGACCTCCATGTGGAATTCCATGTGGAGGGCAATGTGGCAGTGGTGACCAAGGCACAAAAAAAGAGCGGAACAAACTGATGCTCCGCTCATTACGTCTGTAAAAAAATATTTGGCTAATATCAAAAAACAATTATTTCTTTTTGGATTTGTCCTTGTCGCCCTTGTCCTTATTGTGGCCGTTGTGGTTGCCGTGGTTTTCGTGGTTGTGGCCATCGCCCTCTGCGTGTCCGTGACCATGACCATTGCGGCCGCCCTGTCCGAAACCTCTGTGATAGAGCTCATCGTACTTGTCCGACTGCTCGGCTGTGAGAATCTCCTTGAGCTTGGCCTCGTACTGCTCGCGCTTCTGGCGCATCTCCTCAAACTTGGCCTTCTGCTCCTCTGTCAACTCGGGACGCTGGCGTGGCTGAGAGTTCTGAGGACGCTGTGCCTGCTGAGTAGCGCCACTCTGCGCATCTGTATCAGCTCCCTGCTGTGGACGACTGCCCTGCTGGCCTCCGCCGAAATTGCCGCCTCCGCGTGGGAATGCGTACATCATCATGAGCTCGGGATATTGCTTGTTGAGCTCAAAAACCTTGTCGCCCTGGTCGCTGGTAAGCATCAACTGCTCTGCCATACGCTCTGTGGCCTGCTCTGGTGTGGGTGGCTGAAAGTTGCCGAATCCCTGCGCATTAGCTGACAAAACCATGGCAGCTAATACAATGAATACTGTAAACAATCTTTTCATAATTATATAGTATTGAGAATTAATTTGTATTTGATAGTATGACGATGCTAATAATTAAAAGTTTAAAAAATCAATACAAAAAAGTGAGAAATATGAAAAATAATTTCTACTTTTGGACAAATTTACAAAATTAAGACAAATGTTATTAAATATTGTATTCGTAATAGTAGGAATCGCGTTGGTGCTTGTGGGCGCCGACAAGATGACAGACGGAGCATCGTCGATAGCCAAGAAAATGAACATCTCCGAGATGGTGGTGGGCCTTACGGTAGTGGCCATGGGAACATCGGCCCCCGAGCTGGTGGTGAGCCTGATGTCGGCACTTAAAGGAACGCCCGACCTGGCCGTAGGTAATGTACTGGGAAGCAACATTTTCAACACGCTCCTCATTGTGGGTGTTACAGCCATGGTGTGCCCCATGGTGATATCCAAGAGCACCGTAAAGAAGGACATCCCATTCGCAGTGATAGGCTCGCTGATGCTGTTCGTGTTTGCATCCAATATATTCAGCGAGAACATGGACATCAACCGCTGGGAGGCTGCAATCCTGTTTGCAGGTTTCATATTCTTCATGATATACACCCTCCGCCAGGCCAAGGCAAATCCCGAGCCATCAGCTGATAGCGACTCCGAGGAAATCAAGGACCTCCCCTGGTGGCAGGCCATCACATACGTGGTACTCGGCATCGCCGGACTCATCTACGGAAGCAATCTCTTTGTGGACAACGCAAGCACCATAGCCGAGAGCCTGGGCGTATCCAAGGCTGTAATAGGACTCACCATAGTGGCCGGCGGCACATCGCTCCCCGAGCTCGTGACATCCATTGTGGCGGCGCGCAAGGGGCAGAGCGCACTCGCAATAGGCAATGTAATCGGCAGCAATGTCTTCAATATCCTCATGATCCTGGGCCTTACCGGCATCATCTGCCCAATGCAGCCAAGCGACATCACAATGCTGGATCTCAGCGTAATGCTGGGCTCGGTTTTGCTCTTGTGGTATTTCACATACACCAAATACAAGGTGGAGCGCTGGGAAGGCGCCGTGCTTACAGCCATTATCGTGGCATACATGGGCTGGCTGATTTACGGTGCCGTAACAGGCGCTCAGGCTCAGGAGACAGCTGATATCCAAGCATTTATCCAGCAATAAATCTTAATTATCATGACAGACTTGACAGGACTTCAGCTGCCCGAGGATAATGTGATATACACCTATCCCCACGCCAACGACCTCTATATAATATATGTGCGCACCGTGCTCAGGATTCCAAACTACAAGGGCGGAAACATCCAGCCCGAGGAGGCCCATACTCTCGAGATGCAGGACTATTACAGCTACGAGTATCCGGCCATGATCACCGACCACGACGGCCGTCTCTGGTGCCACATAGGCGGAAGGCTCTTCATCTGGGAGGAGCGTCAGAGCCGTTGGATAGAGAAGGCGCGTTTCTTCATGGACAGCCTCAAGGAGGTTACCGACAGCGAATTTGTATTCGCCAACCACCTTCAGCAGGACACCGACATGCACGGCACCAAACGGTACAACTACCGCACAGAAACTCTAATCAATAACAGCTAATAACCTTAAAATGAGAAAAATACTTGCATTGGCATTTGCAGCGCTCGCAATCTCGACCTGCACAGCGCAGCAGAAGACAGACCTCTACACCATCAACGGCATCTGGCAAAACGGCAACGACGGCGACTCGATATTTCTTGTGGACTTTCAGAAACAGGCCAAAATAGCATCGGTGGCGCTCAAGAACCACAAGTTTACGCTTCAGGTGGATGCGCCCAACATCGCAATATACGGAGTGTACGCCAAGCCCAAAGGCAACGCAAGCGCCATAGACCTGCCATTATTTGCCCAAAACGGCAATACAAGCACACTGGAGCTGAAAGGCGCCAACGATTACAATCTCTACGGAGACCCCAACAACGAAATCTGGCAGAACCTGAGAAAGCAGGAAGAAAGCCTGATGAAAACCATAATCGCCACCAAGGCCGACAAGACGATTTCGCCGGCCGAGGCCAACAGACGGATAGACTCGCTGCAGGGAACGTTGATAAACATATATGCAAACGGCATCCTCGACAACATTCCACAGCCAATCTGCGGAATACTTCTGAGCGAATTCATAAAAGTTTTCAGCCAGGAACAGACCAACAAGATACTGGACGCCATGAAGGAAAAAATGCCCGACGACCCGTATTACAAGGCCATAATCGCGCAGCGCAACGCCGAGGCCGAGACCGCCGTGGGCAACAAATACAAGGAGATAGCGCTCGTAAACCTGAAAGGCAACATGCAGAGTCTCAGCGAGACAGTACAGAAAAACAAGGTGACACTCGTGGATTTCTGGGCGTCGTGGTGCGGTCCGTGCATGATGGAAATGCCCAACGTGAAAAACATCTACGCACAGTATCACAGCCAGGGCCTCGAGATCTACGCCGTATCGCTCGACGAAAACCAGATCTCATGGGAAGGCGCCATCCGCAGACATCAGCTGCCATGGATCCACGTATCGGACCTCAAGGGCTGGAGTTCCAGTGCAGCTAATACATATAATATACGTGCCATTCCGGCTACAATACTCATAGACCGCAACGGCACCATCATCGGCAAAAACCTCCGCGGAGCCGAGCTGAAAGCCGCCATCGAGAAGGCGCTCAAATAATCCCACAACATAAAACAAACCAATAATATGAGAAAATTTTTATCAACACTAATCGCCATTTTAGGCATAGCAACAGCATCTATGGCACAGGAAAAAGCAACAACAACTGATGGCAAAAACCCATTGACATTCAGCGTGGAAGGCAAGAACATAACCGCCAATCTCGTGGGCAACAGCAGTACAGGATACGTATGGAAATACACCGTATCAGCTGATGGCATAGTATCTATGGTGAAAGACGAATACGCAGTGCCCGAGAGCGAAAACGGACAGATGATGATGGGCAAGCCCGGAGTGCAGACCTACGTATTCGAAGCCGTAAAACCCGGCAAAACCATCATCACATTCGAATACGGCCAGCCATGGAACAACGGCCGAAAAGCCGGAATCCGCACCATCCAAGTCAAGGTATCCAACAACCTAACACCCAAGGTAAAAGAGAAATAACACAAAGATGAAATACTTCATATTCAGCGACATACACGGCTCGGCCACAACCTGTGCCTCAGCCATCGAGCAGTTCAACAAGACAGGATGCGAGATGATGATACTCCTCGGCGACATCCTCTACCACGGCGCCAGAAATCCCATACCGGAGGGCTACGACAATCCTGCCGTCTGCTCCCTGCTAAACCCACTGAGCAACAAGATAATAACCTGCCGTGGAAACTGCGACGCCGAAGTCTGCGAGATGGTGCTCGATTTTCCCGTAATGCAGGACCGCGCCCTCATTGTGGACGGCAGCACACGCATACTCTGCACCCACGGCCATGTGATGTCGCCGGCCCGTGAAGACGGCACTCCGCTCGTATCAGGCAGCAAACTTCCACCCAAATCCGGCTGGGACATCCTGCTCTACGGACATACCCATGTGCCGGTGCTTTACCGCGATGACATGGGCAGGATAATCTGCAACCCTGGCTCAATAACATTCCCAAAAGGCGGCAGCGAAAAGGGCTACGCCATCTACGAGAACGGCAAAATCGCCCTCTACAGCCTTGACGGAGCACTCCTTAAAGAGCTGTAAAAAGGTAAGTTATACAATTAATTTGTCACAGAACTAAAAAAAACTGGCTTTTTATTACTTTTTATTATAATTTTGATTAAATTTGCAAGCTGAAACAACAAAATAAGCACATAAAACTCAGTAATTTGATATACAGCAATTTGAATATCAAAGAAAAGTTTGCAAAATGATAAACACAGTAAAGAAAAACGCATTAATAATTTTGATGGCTATGGCAAGCGCATGTGGTCAGGTATCTCAGGCTCCTATCGCCGATAAGCAGCCCAAGGAATTCAACGAGTTTGGCAATGTGAGGGTAGACAACTACTACTGGCTGAACAACAGAAAGGATCCCAAGGTAATGGCGTATCTCAAGGAGGAAAACGAGTACTACAACCAGAATTTCAAAAAGCCAAACAAGAAGCTCTTCGACAAGATCTACAGCGAGATGAAAAGCAGATATGTGGAAGACTACAGCTCTGTGCCCTACTTCGAAAACGGATATTATTACTACACCAAATACGAGAAAGACAAAGATTACGAGATCTACTGCCGCAAGGAAAACTCGCTCGATTCGGCCGAGCAGGTGTTGCTGGACGTAAACGAGCTGGCCGAAAAACTCGACTACTGCGATGTGGACGGCATAGTAATAAGCCCAAACAACCAGTACATGGCCTACGCCGTAGACACCGTATCGCGCCTGAGATACGAGATGCGATTCTACAACGTAAAGGAAAACAGGCCAATGAGCGACATTCTGGCCAATACCGACGGCGACATCGTATTCGCCAACGATTCCAGAACCACATTCTACACCTGCAAGGAGACCACAACCCTGCGAAGCTCCAAGGTATTCCGCCACGTAGTAGGAATGGACGCCAGCCAGGACAAGGAAATCTATTACGAGGAAGAGCCTGAATACGAGCTTAATGTGGACAAAAGCAAGGACGACGAGTGGATAATCATCAATCACGAGAACTACACATCCACCGAGGTAAGGCTCATAAGCGCCGCATCGCCATACCGCGACCCAGTGGTATTCCGCAAGCGTGAGCCCAACCACCAGTATTACGTGGACCACTGCAACGGCCTCTTCTACATCCGCACCAACGAAAACGCCAAGAACTTCTGCATAATGACATGCGACTCCATCAGCTACAACAACAACTGGAAAGTTCTTGTTCCACACGACGATAACGTGCTGATACAGGATTTCGACGTTTTCGACAACTACCTCGTAATGGAGGAGTTGCGCAACGGCCTCGTATGTTTCGAGATAATGGACCTGCGCACCAAGGAGAGAAAACTCATCGATTTTGGCGAGGAGACATACGTAGCCTGGGTAAGCATGAATCCCGAGCACAAGACCGACATCTTCAGATACGGATTCAGCAGCCTCTGCACACCAAATTCCATTATCGACTACAACATGGCCACCGGCGAGAAAACCATCATGAAGCAGGACACCGTGCCGGGCTACAACAAGGACCTCTACAGCGTAAAACGCCTTATGGTGGATTCGCGCGATGGCAAGAAGATTCCCGTATCCATGCTTTTCAGGAAGGATTTGCAGCTAATGGCGGGTAATAATACACTCCTCTACGCCTACGGATCATACGGAGTGGCCGAAGAGGACATCTACAACAGCGCAGTTTTCAGCCTTGTGGACCGTGGATTCATCTACGCGATAGCCCACATCCGCGGAGGCAACGAGATGGGATATCAGTGGTATGAGGACGGCAAGCTGATGCGCAAGAAAAACACATTCAACGACTTCATAGACGTAAGCAAATATCTGATAGACAACAACTACACCTCGCCCGACAAGCTCTACGCCAATGGAGCGTCGGCAGGCGGACTCCTGATGGGCGCCGTGGCCAACATGGCTCCAGAGCTATACAAAGGAATAGTGGCCGAGGTTCCATTTGTGGACGTAGTAACCACAATGCTCGATTCGTCGATACCGCTCACATCTGGCGAATGGAACGAATGGGGCGATCCGCGCGAGGAGGGATATTACGAATACATGCTCTCATATTCGCCGTACGACAATGTAACAGAGCAGAAATATCCCGCAATGCTCGTAACAACGGGCCTCCACGACTCTCAGGTGCAGTACTGGGAGCCGGCCAAATGGGTAGCCAAACTGCGCGATACCAAGACAGACAACAATCCGCTATATCTGAATACCAACATGAAAGCAGGACATTCGGGCGACTCGGGAAGATTCGGTCAGCTCAACGACTATGCAATGACCTACACTTTCATCTTGTATTTGGCTGGAATTAAAGAATAATTAATAAGGTGCGATTCAAAGAAAACATATCAAAGGAAGAACTTCTCTCACTGCCTCTCAGGGCATTCGAGAAGGAGATAATAGTAGTGGACTCCATGGCAGGAGTATCATCATGCGTGGAATATCTGCGCCGCCAGACACTCTTGGGTTTCGATACCGAGACAAAACCCTGTTTCACACCCCGGAGCAAGAACAATGTGGCACTGCTTCAGCTATCCACAGAGTACAAGGCATTCCTAATCCGCACATGCAAGATAGGTCTGCCCAAGCCCATAGCCGAAATATTGGCCAATCCCAACATCACAAAAATGGGCGTGGCCATCAAGGACGACATACGCGGACTCCAGAAATGGCAGAAATTCACTCCCCAGGGATTCATAGAACTCTCCGACTATTCCAACAAGTTTGGAATAGAGGCTGCGGGACTCAAGAAACTCTGCGGAATAGTGCTTGGATTCAGAATCTCAAAAAGCCAGCAGCTCAGCAACTGGGAAGAGAACATCCTGAAACCCAATCAGCAGCTCTATGCCGCCACCGACGCATGGGTAGGACTTATGATATACAATAAACTTAAAAATATTGAGAATATAATGAACAAGCCATTAATCAAAAACATCATCAAGAAATACAAAGACCTCTATCCAGAGGAGCCTATGATAATACGTTCGCCCGGACGTATCAACCTCATTGGCGAGCACACCGACTACAACGAGGGCTACGTATTGCCATGCGCCGTTACACCAGCCATTTACTTTGCCATCGGCAAGCGCAACGACAACAAGGTATGCCTCAATTCATACGATTTCGATTCATACTGCGAATTCACCACAGATCAGAAAGAGCAGCCCAAGGAGCAGTGGGCATCATACCTCTACGGTATCACACAGATAATCCAGACCAAGACAGGAAAGCAGATCAGCGGATTCAACTGCGTATTTGGTGGCGATGTGCCAGTAGGCGCAGGAATGTCGAGCTCGGCAGCGCTTGAAGGCGGACTCTGCCTCGGCATCAGCGAGATGAACGGACTCAACCTCGACAAGATGGAGATGGCTAAGATTGGTCAGCAGTCGGAGCACGAGTACGTGGGAGTCAAGTGCGGAATCATGGACCAGTTCGCAAGCATCTTCGGCAAGAAAGACCAGTGCATGCGTCTCGACTGCCGATCGCTCGAATACGAATACAACAGCGTAAAGCTCGACGGATACATCATCGTGCTCACCGATACCAAGGTAAAGCACTCACTGGCATCCAGCGAATACAATACACGCCGTCAGGAATGCGCCACCGGCGTAGAGGCCATCAAGGCAAAATTCCCGGAGGTAAACTCGCTGCGCGACGCTTCCATCGAACAGCTCGACTCCGTAAAGGACCAGATCTCGGAAACTGTATACATGCGCTGCAAATACGTAATCGAGGAAGACAACCGAGTAATTGCCGCCTGCAACGCCCTCAACGCCAACGACCTCGAAACATTCGGAAAACTTCTCTACGGCTCTCACAACGGCCTCAGCAAGATGTACAATGTCAGCTGCAAGGAGCTCGACTGGCTGGTGGAGCAGACCGAGAACATGGACTACGTTTTGGGTTCAAGAATGATGGGTGGCGGTTTTGGCGGATGCACACTCTCACTCATCAAGGCCGACAAGCTAGAGGAATACAAGTCAATCATCGCTCCCAAATACCGCGAGACCTTCGGCCACGACTGCGCATTCTACGAGGCCACAGCTGATGAGGGTACTGCGATTATTTAATTACGAATTACGAAATCTGAATTACTAATTCGCAATATAAAAATAAAAAACGGCTCTGATATTCGATTGGAATTTCAGAGCCGTTTCTTTGTTTTTATTCGTTGCCTCGCTTGGTATTTATCAGGAAAACACCGTTGGCACCGCGGCAGCCGTAGATAGTGGCGCTTCCGCCCTTCAGCAGCGAAATCTCCTTGATGTCGGTAGGGAGGATGTAATCCACATTGTCGACAGGATTGCCGTCCACCACAAACATTGCGCAGTTGTCACCGTTTATCGAGCTGAGACCTCTCACCACCACACAGCCGTCGTTGATGGTGATGTTGTTGAATTTTTCCTGAATTATCTGCCAGATATTCTGATAGTTCTCGTATCTGCTGTGGGTTCTCACATACTGCACGGCATCGGTGCGCATCGCATCGGGAATGTATCCGTAGCCCACTGCAATATCGACACCGGTTCCGTCGTTCATCAAATTGAGAACTATCATTGGATCGGGCGGATTGGATTCGTTTACTGCCAGAATCTTGGATTCAAAAGGCTTTGACCTAATCATAATCTTGTCATTTTCAAGCACTTCTATCGCAAACCGTCCAATAGAATCTGTAACTGCCGAAGCCTTGGATTTCTTGGCCCTTACAGTGAGATTGGATACTGGAATAGTTTTTCCGAAAATCACCTGACCCTCAAAAATCCATGTATGAGGTTCCTGTGCGTAGAGGTTTTCAGCTAATGGCAAACATATTACAAGCGCCATTAGCTGCAAAAAAAATTTCTTCATAATATAATAGCGTAAATAGTGTGAATATTTTTTTTGAAATTAGATGCTCAAATATAGCAAATAGTTTAAATATTATACTACATTTGCATAAAAGAAACAACAAAAATTTTTAGCCTATGAAAAACGCATTTCACGCCTATGATATCAGAGGCATTTACAACAAGGATTTCAACAAGGACGATGTCTACAAGATAGGATATTTTCTTCCAAAGCTATTGGAAACCAACGAGATAGTGGTGGGAAGGGACGGACGCCTCTCCTCCCCCGAGATTCATGAGTATCTGCTGAGAGGTATTACGGATTCGGGAGCTGATGTCCATGACATCGGCCTGGCCACTACTCCGATGGTTTATTTTGCCACCGCCAACTACGGCTACAAGGCTGGAGTCCAAATAACGGCCAGCCACAATCCAAGCGAGTACAACGGTCTGAAAATCAGCCGGGAGAACGCTCTTCCCGTAGGACTGGACACTGGACTGGACAGGCTGCTGAAGATGTGCGAGAATGATATTACGCCATTAGCTGCACAAAAAGGCAAAGTGATAGAAAAAGACATACGGCCCGACTATGTGGCTTTCCAGAAGAAATATGTAAAAGATTTTGAGGGACTTAACGTGGGTGTAGATATCTCGAACGGAGCGGCCAGCGTGATAATCCACGATATCTGGGACGACAATTTCGAGTACATAAACTCGGAGCTGGACGGCAATTTCCCTGCCCACTCCCCCAACCCGCTCATTGAGGCCAACACCAAGCAGATGCAGGATTTGGTGATTGAGAGATCCCTGGACGCCGGCCTGGTATTCGATGGCGACGCCGACCGCGTGGTTTTCGTGGACGACAAGGGACGGCACGTGAAGCCCGACCTGATAATCGCGCTGATGGGCAACTACTTTGCCGAGCGCGGAGGTGGCAAGATCGATGGCCTGGTAATCGAGGACATAAGGACCTCGAAATCCGTGGGCGAATATCTCGAAAGGTTCGGCGCCAAGACCTATCTCTGGAAGGTGGGACGCGCCAATGCAACCCCAAGGCTCAGGGAGATTGACGGTATTTTCGGTGGCGAGTTCGCTGGACATTATTACTTCAAGGATTTCTTCTATTCGGACTCGGGAATCTTGGCTGGCAACATTGTGCTTCAGATAGTTGCGAGACTCAAGAAAGAAGGCAGGAAGTTTAGCGAGGTGATCGACGAGATTACAAGATACTTCAACAGCGGTGAGATCAACTTCAAGCTTGAGGACAAGCGTGGCGCCATGGAACGCGTGAAGGATTACTATATCTCGAAGGAGAAGCCGACAGCCTTCTACGATTTCGACGGCTACCGTGTGGAGTTCCCCGACTGGTGGTTCAATATCAGAATGAGCAACACCGAGCCTTACCTGCGTCTGCTCTGCGAGGCCCGAACTCCCGAACTATTGGAGCAGAGGCTGGAGGAAATCAGGAAAATGATTTATTAAAATTATGGGAGCGGAAGATTTATTGGTAATAAGCCCAGGAATCGACCCAAGGAATTCGGCCATTACGGATGATCTGGAGCTCAGGGCAAAATACACGGCATAAAAAAAGACGGACTTTTGATCCGTCTTTTTTATTTTACAATGATTCAATCTCTTCCTGAGTCAAACCAGTAGATTTCATAATCGACTGAATATCCAATCCGAGGGATTTAAGATTACGGGCAATGGCAAAACGCTCCTCCGCACGGCCTTTTTCCATGCCCTGAGCCATGCCTTTTTCCAATCCTTGAGCCATGCCCTTTTCCAAGCCTTGTGCCATGCCTTTCTCCAAGCCTTGTCTTAATCCCATTCTTGTTGCGGATTTGAGACAGGCATTCCAATCACGCTCATGCTTTAGTTGCTGTTCGTAGGCAAAGCGCTCTTCCTGAGAAAGTTTGGCGTAAGAGGCTACATCGGCCAACTTCTCGAATACTTTATCTATAGACAAAAATGGCATTTTCTTAAGCTGTTTTAGGTTCTTAACTATATAAATCATACAGTCACGGAGATCCTTACATTCTTCCTCGGCCTTTCCGAATTTCAGAAGGTCGATGAAAAACATTTTGAAATCCTCAGTGAACGGGTTTCCATAATCATCAAGAAAAACAATTTCCTCGTTTTCCATAGCAAATTATTTTTCGCAAATATAAACATATTTATCAATAATCTGAAAAAAAACAATCGTTTTTTTCAAAAATCACAAAGCATTTTAATATATTTGCCAAAACAAATTCAACATAATATGAAAAAGATAATCATCTTGCTCATAATGCTTTCCATAAGCATTATGGCGAATGCACAGAAACCTAACGTGGAGCATTACGACAACTATACTACCAAGGGATTCAGGGCAATTTTTGACCTTGGGAAAACTTTGGGCGGAGATTTCAGCAGTACGCTGATATCAGCTGTATACGGCAAACAGATTAATTCGCAGAACTTTGCCGGTGGCGGAATAATGCTTGAATGGGGTGGCGACAAGGTGAATTTTGGACTCCTCGGCGATTACCGTTACGAGATCTGGGACAGCAAGATTTCGCCTTTCGTTGATGGCAGAATAGGAATCAACTTCACGGGCGATGGCGCGGGAATGATGGTAAATCCAACTGTAGGAATACCATACGGACATTTTAACCTTGCAATGGGTCTGGAATCAGGAATTCGTAACGACGGATACAATGTTTTCCAGATAAGGTTGGGATTGGATTTCGGCGGAAGGAAATGACAATTTTACAGATTAATGGTTTGGTTTTATTTTTCCGAACCATCAATTATAAATCACCCCAAGCATCCTCTTCTTTTAATTCCCGAATAAAATACAAATCACTCTGCATTTTACGGACTGTTTTTGGGGCCTCTTTAAGATCTTTGACGGCTCGTGAAAGTGAATTATTCCCCCAAAACAAAACTTTAAGTTTTTTTAATTTTTTGTTTGATTATTAATATCTATATTTGTAAAATACAAAAAACGGATATCATGAATAAGAATTACGAACTCATCGAGAGAAGGTACGTAGCTGATGTGGAAGGCGACGTATATCTCCTTCGGCACATAAAAAGCGGTGCAAGTATTGTGAAAATCGCCAACTCCGATTCCAACAAGACTTTCTGCATTGCTTTCAGCACAGAGCCCGACGACGACTCCGGAATTCCGCATATCCTGGAGCACTCGGTGCTCAACGGATCCAAGAAATATCCGGTGAAAAGCCCTTTCGACCAGATGTATAAGGGCTCGCTGGCCACATTCCTGAATGCTATGACTGCCAGCGACATGACGATGTTTCCCGTAGCAAGCATCAGCACCAAGGACTATTTCAACCTGATGGATGTATACCTCGACGCGGTTTTCAATCCACGAATCTACGACGACAGGCGGATACTGAAACAGGAAGGCTGGCGAATAGCCGCAATGGACCCGAAAGACGATTTCAAGTACACCGGCGTTGTATACAACGAGATGAAGGGCGCGTATTCCGACCCCATGCAGGAGCTGGAGACCATCATCAACAGAAACCTCTTTCCCGACAACGGATACGGCAGAGTATCAGGCGGATATCCGTCGGCAATACCGAGCCTCACTCAGGAGCACTTCACCGAGTATCACAGAAAGCACTATCATCCCGAAAACTCGTTCGTATTCTTCTACGGCGATGCCGACATGGAAGACGAACTCCGCAAGCTCGACGAGGAATATCTCAGCAAATACAGCCGTATAAACGGCAACTATGATATCAAAGAGCAGGCACCATTCAGCGAGCCTAAATCCGTAAAAGGTTTTTATCCAGCTGATAGCGAGGCAGATGCGGGCTCCGACAGTTTTCTCGCCATTAGCTACGTAACATGCAAAAACACCGACTACAAGCACCTGCTGGCCCTTGACATACTGAGCGATGTACTGGTAACGCAGGAATCGGGCGAGCTGAAAAACGCGTTTCTGCAATCCGGAATTGGATGCGAGATAGAGAGCTACTGCAATCCCACAAGACAGAGCGTTTTCCACATCTGGGGATTCAACTGCGACAGCTCACGCGCCGAGGAGTTCAGAGAATTGGTATTAGCTGGCCTGAAAAAAGCGGCAGAAAATGGCCTCGACAAGGAAACCGTACAGGCTGTGGTAAACCGCCGTGAATTCCTGCTACGCGAGGGCAACGACGCACAGCAGGGCCTCCGCAGGCTCTACGAAATACTTTCCCCATGGATGGCCGGACAAAACCCGATAGACATCCTGGAAAGTACAAAGCTATTTGAGCAGCTGAAACAGGATATCGAGAACGGCCTTCTGGAAGAAACCATCCGCGAATTCCTGATAGACAATCCGCATCAGCTGCTGGTGGCATTGGAGCCCAAGGCCGGACTGGAGCAGGAGATTGAGGCACGCACTCAGCTGGAACTCAATAAGATAAAGGAATCGATGACTCCAGAGCAGATAGACGCGCTGATAGAGGAAAACAAGGAGCTGGACCTAATGCAGAACACTCCCGAAAGCCCCGAGGCGCTCAGCTGCATTCCAGTGCTCGCCAAGAACGATATACCTCCAAAGGCCGAGAATTTTGAGGCCGAGGAGCGAAACATAGACGGCATAAAAACCATCTATTACGAATCGCCGACACACGGCATCACATACCTGAAATTCATCTTCAACATGAGGACTCTGCCCGAGGAGCTGATACCATACGGATCGCTCATCACAGAGATTCTGGGAATGCTGAGCACAAGCAAGCGCAGTTTCGGCGACCTCGACAACCTCATGAAAACATACACCGGCGGATGCTGGACCAACAACGAAATCCTATCGTATCTGAAAGACAACAAGCGAGTTGTGAAAGTAAGCATGGTGATGGGAGGCAAATGCCTGTCGCAGAATATCGACAAGACTACCGACATAATGGCCGAGATAATCTCGGAATCGGACCTCAGCGACAAGAGCCGACTGAAGGACCTGATTTCGAGACTGGACGCCGAGCAGGACAACGAACTCAGCAGCAAGGCTTACCAGTATATGCGCAACCGCGTGGAATCGTATTTCACAGAGGCCGGAGCCATCGACGAGTATATCTCGGGCATCGACTTCTACCTCTTTGTGAAAGACCTCTGCAAAAACTTCGACAGCAAGGCCGACGAGATAATCGCAAACCTGAAGAAGACTCTCAGCCTACTGGCAAGGCGCGACAATGTAATGTGTTTTGTGCAGTGCGAGGCTCATGAATACGAGGCTTACGAGCGCGGCGCCAGGAAGTTTTTATCGCAGCTGATACAGGAAAAATCCACTCTCCAGCAGTGGAACATAAAGCCTGAGGCCAAGAACGAGGGATTCATAGGACAGAGCAAGGTACAGTACGTTCTCAAGGGCTTCGACAGCCTGAACGACCAATACCGCTGGAACGGAAACGCAATGGTACTCAGCAAGATACTCTCGTCAGACTATCTGCAAAACAATGTAAGAGTGAGAGGCGGTGCATACGGAGCCTGGAGCACATTCTGCAATGAAGGCTTCTTCTGCATGGCCAGCTACAGGGATCCCAACCTCAGCAAAACTCTCGACATCTACGACAAGGCCAGCGAATACGTGGCCAATTACAATGATGACGACGAGACTCTGCTGAAATACATTATAGGAACAATCTCCGGCAAGGACAAGCCACTCACCACTGCACAGAAAGGTTCTGTGGCTCTCAACCGATACATGACGGGACGCACGCCCGAAATGGTACAGCAGGAGCGCGACGAGATTTTAAACGTATCAGCTGACGATATAAGAAAATATGCCGGAGTGCTGAAACAAATGAGCGAAAACGGAGCTTTCTGCGTTTTCGGAGGCGAGGACATAATTAATCAAAATTCACAAATATTCAAAAACATAATTAGACTATGAAAAAAGTATTACTTAACTTGCTGATGATTGCGGCACTGTTTTTCAGCAGCTGCAGAGGCGACGAGGGTCCTATGGGACCAATGGGTCCGGCAGGTCCAGCAGGACAGAACGGCACAATGGATGGAGCTGGACTCCAGTTTCTGAGATACGATTTCACCGTAGACAGCCAAGACTGGGAGGTGATAGGCAACGACACAGAGAAATTCTTCAAGTGTCATTTCGACTTCAAGGAGCTTGATGCCGATATGTGTGACATTGCGATTGTAAGCGCATATTACATGTGGGACGATGAGGGAAAAACATATCAGAGCGCCCTGCCTACAGTACGCCACCGCGCCGATGGTTCCGATAGGTACACCACAACAATCGATTACGACTACGCTCCGGGCAGTCTCAACTTCTACGTGACCAACAGCGACTTCTTTGTGGCCGATCCACCTGAGACCATGGTGTTCCGTGTAGTGGTTTATTACCCAAACTAAAGTAACGGAAAGGCTGCAGCCGCAACACAATTCGTGTATTTTTAGATTGTTAATAAATGAAAGAAAGGCGCTGTCGGAGCAATCTGACAGTGCCTTTTGATTTATTATTTCAGGAAAAGAACCCGCTTGTTCTTGCAGAGTGCCTTGAAATCCTTGATGGCCTCTTTTCCTTTTGAGCCGTACACATCGTCTATTCCCTTGAATGGAATGTAGAGCGAGCTTCTATTGTCCTTTTTCCAATTGGCATTGTACCAGGACATTACGTATGAAATATTGCAGTTATCAGGCGAATCGAGAATTGGCTTGAAAACCTTCTGCGTCCAGAAATCCGGAATCTCCTCAGGATATCGCATTACGCCCTCATATTCTCGTAGACCGGTTTCGGATATCGCGGCTACCTTGCCATGCTTCTTGGAGAATTCAGAGAGCGAACTCAATGCCTTGGCGTATGCCTTGTCGCCGTGATAGGGCGAGCAGCCGGGCTCGTATACATCAAGGCCCACGATATCCACGTAATCATCGCCGGGATAATACTCATCGGCGAGCTTGGTATCTGGACTCCAGCACATTATCACATTTCTGAGGCCGTTGGCGCGCAGACGGTCCACTGTTAATCTGTAAAGCTTGATGTACTGCTTGGGCGATATATTGCCCCTTCCCCACCAAAACCAGTTGCCGTTCATCTCGTGGAACGGACGGAAAATTACCGGAAATTTCAGATCCATGAATACAGGAGTAATCATGGTATCGAGCAGGGCAAAATACCAGCTCTTCTCGGGAGATTCCTTGAAGTCGGAGGCCAAGCGGT
>JAZUEG010000529.1:0-4863 GCA_045640025.1 Bacteroidales bacterium | reverse complement strand
CATGGCTACGATCCGACTTTAGAGGAGGTGGAGGTAGTGGCCAAGACCAACCGTGTGCAATACAAGATAGATAGAAAGATTGTAAACGTGGCAGCTGATGTGAATGCAGACGGCGGATCGGCCTCTGATGCGCTGGAGGGTACTCCGGGCGTGGAGGTGGATATCGACGGAAATGTGTCGCTCCGCGGATCCAGCAACTTCACAGTGCTGATAGACGGCAAGCCTACCGCTCTCGATGCGGCCGAGGTGCTCAAGCAGACTCCTGCCGCCATGCTCCAGAATATCGAGATCATTACCAACGCATCGGCCAAGTACGATCCCGAGGGCGAGACCGGTATCATAAACCTTGTAACCAAGAAGAATGTGGTGCAGGGCCTCAACGGCGTGGTTAATGTTAATTTTGGAAGCCAGGGCAGATACGGCGCCGATTTTCTCCTGAACAGCCGCAAGGACAAGATCAATTACTTTGTGGGCGGCAACATCAACCACCGCGGTTTCGATTTCAACGGACAGAACGACCGTATCACTCACTCCGCCGATTACGACAAGTACGTGAACCAGAGCAACGACGGCAAGCGACGTTTTGGCGGCGAGAGCATCAAGACCGGTATCGACTATTACCCCAACGACAAGAACTCCATCAATTTCACCATTGAGGGCGGTATCTGGGGCGGCAACAGCGAGTCGTCTACCAATTACGAAAACTTCTTCGATCGCGGCAAGGATCTCAATTTCAGCGAATACGAGTATGTGCGCTCGGCTTCCGACGATGAGGACCAGAGCTTCTGGGGCAATTTCTCTACATCATGGCAGCACGATTTTGCGCGCAAGGGCCACAAGCTGAATTTCATAGCCAACTACTCACGCTCTCAGCGCGACGAGGACGACGATTTCATGCAGTACAAGGCGTCCAACAAGCACGACCTCGATAATGTGACTTCGGTATCGTACGGCCACATCATAGGCAACGACAAGAGCCAGGACCGCGCACGAGTAAACTTCGACTATACTCTGCCTTTCGCCGATGAGAACGGAAAGTTTGAGGCCGGATACCAGGGCGACCTCTCACACTCCGTTACCGACTACGATTTCGAGGATTATGTGGCTCCGGGTCAGTACAAGCTCAATGACGACTTTACCAACGATATTACTTTCAAGCGTTTCATCAACGCCATATATTCTACAGCATCGCGCAATTTCGGCAGTTTCGGCGTTCAGCTCGGTCTGCGTGGCGAATATACTTTCCGTCAGCTTAGCAGCCCCAAGGAGGCCGACAAGCACAAGTACGAGATCAACAGATTCGACATCTTCCCTACGGTGCACATCTCTCAGCAGGTGGGCGAGCGCAATTCCATCCAGATGGGATATTCCAGGAGAATACGCCGTCCATGGGAAAACGCACTCAATCCTTTCCCAAGATACTCGGATGAGTATTCGAGAATGATGGGTAATCCCGACCTGGATCCTGTATACACCAACGCCTTCGAGCTCAATTACCAGATGAACTTCGAGAAGATGTTCTGGGCATTGGAGTCGTTTTACCGATACACCAAGGGACAGATGGAGATGGTATCTACCCTCGGCGAGAATGATATCCTGATTTCTCAGTTCCAGAACCTGAGTAACAACAACAATATGGGATTCCAGATTACCGGACAGTACGACCCCGTTAAGTGGTTTGGTGTCAACGTGGATTTGGAGCTTCGCCAGTATTTCCTTAATGGTGTATACAACGGGGTGGAACGCAAGCAGGACGGCCGCTCATGGCGCACCAGGGAGACTTTCAACTTTACTCCCGGCAAGAACACCAAGATTCAGGTTACCATGCGATACAATGCGGCCAACAAGTCGCTCATCTCCAGCAACAAGGGCAACTTCGACGCAGGCCTTGCTGTAAGACAGAGCCTCTGGAAGAGGAAGATGTCGGTAACACTCGGTATGCGCGATATGTTCAACACACGCCGCAGCGAATCCACCACCATTACCGACGAATACTACCTCCACTCCAAGCGCCACAACACATGGCCTATCTGGAATGCCGGTATCAGCTTCAAGATCAACAACTTCAAGGAGAAGCTCCCAGGCGGTCCTGGCGAGGGCGGCGAAGAGGGCGGCTCTATGGGCGGCGACGACTTCGGCGGCGACTTCTAAATTCCCGTACGATAAAATGGATATGTAAGATTTGTCTGTAGAGACGGACCGCGGTCCGTCTCTACGGAACATTTCTGCGGAACATTTCTGCGGAACATTTCTTCGGCCCGTTACCCCGTCCGTTCCTTTTTTTTTAACAAAAAATTATCAAAATAAATTTTTCTCTTCTTATATAAATAATTAATTTTGCATCCGTGAAAATATTTACAAGATGATAAGCAGAAGAATTTTACGAATCAAGGCTATGCAGACTCTTTATTCCTTCTATCAGGGAGGGGATATGGATTTGGTGAAATCCGAGAAGGAGCTGATGTACAGCATTGAGAAGTCATACGATCTTTATTTCTATTTGATGCTCCTCGGTATCAATGTGGTGGACTATGCGCGCCAGCAGATTGAGACCAAGAAGCAGAAGTTCCGTCCTTCCGACGAGGAGCTGAATCCAAACATGAAGTTTGTGAACAACAGGTTTGTGGCTCAGCTCAGGGAAAACAAGTGCCTGAACGAGACCATCAACCACAAGAAGCTCTCGTGGGTAAACAATATGGATATCCCAAAGAGGATTTTCAACACACTGGAGGCCTCCGATGCCTACAAGCAGTACATGGCCGATCCCGAGACTTCGTATGCCAAGGACAAGGAGCTGATTATCTACATGTTTCAGGATATTATCAGCGAGTGCGACGAGCTCTACAAGACCCTCGAGGACCTCTCGGTATATTGGATAGATACTGCCGAGTTTATCATGGGAATGGTATTGAGAACCTTTGGCCGATACAAGGTGGGATTCGACGAGTCTTACCAGCTGATGCCGATGTTCAAGAGCCAGGACGACAAGGAGTTTGTGCAGAAGCTCTTCCGCAAGGCTGTGGCCAAAAACAATGACTACCGCAAGCTGATAAGCGACAATGCCCAGAACTGGGACTTGGAGCGTATTGCTTTTCTCGATATCGTAATTCTTCAGGTGGCCCTGGCCGAGGTGGAGACTTTCCCCGAGATTCCGCTCAGGGTTACATTCAACGAGTACATAGAGCTCGCCAAGAATTTCAGCACCGAGAAGAGCCCCGTTTTCATCAACGGCATTCTCGATAAGATTGTTCAGCAGCTCAAGGAGTCGGGCGCTATCACCAAGATAGCCGAGATGCCCGAGGACAGATAATCTCTTTTTAATCCCAAAAAAAACAAAAACGGAAAATAGATATGAGAAAGATTCTTATATGGATGGTGGCTCTATCGGCGCTGGCCATGGCATCGTGCTCAGGCAATGGAGGCAGGTCGGCTGATGGCAATACCGACGGAGGGGCCGATTCTGCAACCGTATCAGCTGAAAAACGCCCCAAGATAGCCTTCGACACTGCTCTCTACAATTTTGGACGAATACTCCAGGGCGAGCAGGTAAGCACCGTTTTCCGTTTCAGAAACGAGGGCGATGCCGAGCTCCTGATACAGAGGGTGGAGACCTCATGCGGATGCACCGTGCCGGAATACGACCGTCAGCCGGTGGCTCCCGGCGCAAGCGGTTCCATTAGGGTGAGGTTCGACAGCGACGGCAAGGAGGGTCAGCAGTACAAGACCATAAAGGTGATATCCAACTGCGAGGAGAATATCTTTGACCTCGTGATTACCGGCGAGGTGGAGGTGAGATAATCTTAAGGAAATTTTTTATTATTAACAACAATATTATTAAAACAAAGACAATGAACTTACTTAATATTTTGCTTCAGGATGCTCAGCCACAGGGAGGCAATCCTTTCAGCATGATTATCATGCTCGTACTCATGGGTGTGGTTTTCTATTTCTTCATGATAAAGCCACAGCAGAAGCGTCAGAAGGAGCTCGCCGAATTCCGCGACAAGATCCAGAAGGGCGACAAGGTGATGACAGTGGGCGGCATACACGGCGTGGTGGCCGATATCACAGAGACCACTATCATTCTCTCGGTGGCACAGGATGTGAATATCGCCGTAGAGAAGTCATGCGTGGTGGCCGACAACACCGACGTGGCTCAGGGCCGATAATCCCTTGTTGAGATTTTTCCCAATACATCAAAAAGGGCTGCAGTGGAAGGCAATCCGCCAACCGCCGCAGCCCTTTTTTTCCAAAATTAATAACAATAGTCTTAAAAAAATGAAAAAAAATCCGGCAGGATGGCCCATCCCGGGAGATCCTTGCCGGCTAAAACTAAAAAATTATGAAAACTTATAACGTCTTTTATTATCGTGCAACATATACCGCTGTCTTCTTGGAGAGGGCCTTGCGCTTGTCGAGCTGCACTTTCATGTGCTCGGTCTCGCCGTCGGCGGTTATGTCGTAGGTTAATGTCATTGTAAGCCAGCCGTTGCTGATGTTTCCGCTGCCGTTTTCTATTATTACGTTGCCGTCCATCAGCTCGCCTGAAAAACTCAGCGATGTGCCGGAGATTTTTACTGTGATCTCCTCGCCATCGAGGTTGTGGAAGTTCTTGATGCTTATCTCGTTGTCGCCCAGTGTCAGGATCTCCATCTGGTATCCGTCGGCGGCGTCGCCCTCCAGTACTGTGCATACCCAAGAGTCGGCAAGTTCCTGTGCCGAGTGAGAGAATTCCGGTGCGTCGTCCTCGCATGAGTGGAGGGTGATTGTTCCGGCGAGTATCAGCAGGCCAAGCATCATTTTCCTGCTTATACGAATCAGTTTGTCTAAATGTTTCATAGTTCTGGTTAATTCAAGTCGGAG
>JAZUEG010000528.1:0-6607 GCA_045640025.1 Bacteroidales bacterium | reverse complement strand
GGTGCAGAAACCTTGAGTATTTCAGCGTAAATGTAAACGGCGCTCAAGGCATTGTGCCAAAATCACTTACCGAGCGTCTCTTTGGCGTGACTGCCGAGATTGCCTACGAGCTTCAGTCCGTTCAATATCAGAGCGACGAGTTTACCAAAGGCCTTCACGACAAGTTGAAACAGGAGCTCTCGCAGATGATAGGTGCCCTCAGCGACAGCCATATCTCGGTGCGCGCCAAGTGGCAGAGTGTCAGCAAATACCGACAGCCAGAGGCTCTCACCTCGCTTACCGTGATGGATGTTCAGACCCTGAAGGACGACATTGCCCCGCTTGTAGCCAAGATCTCAGGCGACGAGCTTGCCAAGCGTTTCGATCTGCTTGTATATCAGGTGGAACTATCGGTGCTGAATACTGGAATCAACTCAAGCAAGCAGCAGAACAATATCATAAAATCGGCCCGCATACTCCGCGACAAGAAAGCCTCTATAGCACAGGTAGCCAGCAAGATGGATGTCATCAACCAGGTGCTTGCAAAGCAGTTTTGGGATAATCTTACAATCCACAATCTCGAATATATCCGCGAGGAGCTCCGTGACCTGATGATTCTGCTTCACGACGAGCGCCGGAACTTCGATATCAACATTATGGACACCTTGACTGTTCACGAGGAAGCGCCTCAGCTGATATCCACGATGACATACAAGGAAAAGGTAATCGACTATCTGGAGCGAAACCGAGACCTTGCTTTCGTAAGGAAAATCCGGAACCTTGAACAGCTTACCCACGATGATATCAAGGAGATAGAGCGTGTGCTCTGGACCGAGCTTGGCAGCAAGCGCGACTATCAGCAATACGCCACCAATACTATGACCAAGGACAGCGCGGCGGCCTTTATCCGCTCAATAATGGGAGTTGATAAATCGGTGGCTCTCAGCAGGTTCTCGCAATACATTTCGGACCACGATCTCACTGCCGATCAGGAGGAATACCTGAATTCCATAATCGACTACGTGTGTCAGAATGGCGATATCGAGAAAAGCGCGCTGATAAACGAATATCCCTTTATGGACTACAACATTCTGGATATCTTCGGCGCCGAGGCCGTGCAGGTAGGCAACTTCACACAGGATTTCCACACGGTGATTACGGCGTGATTTTTTCCACACAGATTACACTGATAACACAGATTTTATTTATCTTTGCAGAAAAGAAACTTTAGGAAGAAACAGATGAGAAACGACGCTACATATTTCAAGAACTTCAAGTTTAGGAAGTTTAGAAACATTGGAAACTTCGAGATTGATTGCTTGAAGTCTGATGGTTCTATTCAGTCATGGACACTATTGTTAGGTAATAATAATGTTGGAAAGACAGGTATTTTGAAAGCAATAGCTGATTTGAGAGTAAAAAAAATTGATATCTCAGATTCAGAGTCGCCTTATGAAACAGAATACAGACCTGTAGGTGTTTTCGCTCCTTATTATTTAACTTCATCTTTGCATTCCGATTCTGATTTTCTTAATGATAAGAATTGGGGATATGGTGGTAAGGGATATGGATTGGCGAATTGTTGTTCTTTTTTTGACAAAGATCCATCTATTGATCTTTACGCTTATGGCGTTTCTCGTTATCCTGCGTTTATTAACCTTACTGAATCTGTTGGAGATTCTTGTGCTTCATTGTTGGATACCGAAGGCCGTCTTGTAAATGTGCAGGAGTGGCTTATGCAGATGCATTTCTCTATTCTTAATGGAGATGAAGAGGTGAAGAAGTTGTTCTCATTATTCAAATCTCTGATATGTGACGGAATGTTGTTCCCAGAAATTCACGATATCAAATTTTCAAGAAACGAAAAACTTGAAAACTTTGTTTTGTTTGAGACTGAGGATGGTGCGTATAAATTCAAGGAACTTGGATTCGGTTATCAGTCTATGTTGTCTTGGGTTTCTGATTTCTGTTACAGGATGTTGGTAAAGCATCCTAAGTCAGAGAACCCTTTCGCAGAGCCAGCTATTGTATTGTTGGATGAGATTGATCTTAATCTTCATCCGCAATGGCAACGTGATGTGATAAAAATTCTTTCTGACAAGTTCCCCAACACCCAGTTTATCGCAACTACCCACAGCCCGTTTGTGGTGCAGTCGATGGAGAGTGTGAATCTCTACGTCTTGAACCGTGAGGGCAAGGATGTGACTATCAGCCGTGTGCCGGGTCACGATTTCCGCGGATGGTCGGTGGAGGATATCCTTGCAAATATCATGGAACTTCATGAGAATGTAAATTCTGATGAGTACAACAGGCTTTTCAAGATGTTTGATAATGGTCTGGATACCGACAATTATGCGGCTGCCAAGGAGGCATACGGAAAATTGTGCGAGTTGTTGCCTGAAAATAGCAATGCTAGAAGAATCCTTGATATTCAATTCCTTCAAATAGTTCCAAATGATTAAGATAGAGCTCACTAACAAACCTGAAGAACTATCTGATGATGTTCAGAAGGAACTTACTGAAAGATTCAAGGCCGACCATAAAGATCAGGTATGGCGTCAGGATTATATCAGAGAGGCCTTGCGTGATATGACTAATAATAAGTGCGCTTATTCTGAGGCTGAATTTACTAATTCGTCATATTTGGAAATTGAGCACTTTAGATATAAGGAGAAATACGAAGACCTTGTTGTGGAATGGGGAAATCTTTTGCCTGCCTGTAAGACCTGCAATGTCTGCAAAGGCGATTTGGATGTGGAGGAAACTCCTATTGTAAATCCATTGGTTGATAATCCCAAGGATCATCTGTATGTGAAAGCATTACGATTGAGAGGGAAGGACGACAAAGGCAAAAACACCGTTATCCATTTGGGTCTGAACCTGGAGCCTATTTCCAAACCTAGAATCCTTCTATCTTTGGAAATCACCAATTCTATATGGAAGTTGTCGGAAGTATGGGATGATGCCAAAACAAACATAAAGAAACGCAATTGTATTAATAATCTTTATGAGATTATGGTAAGATGCGACAAGTCTCATCCCTACTCAGCATTTCTATCAACGTATTTGCTGTATATAGATGATTCCTACAAGCTTCTAAAATCCAAAATTCAGTCCGACAATATGTGGAGCGATGCTCTGCAAGCCAAGGAAAACGAACTGAGAGAAATTGCGCTTCCGGAATAAAATTATTTTTTATCTTTGCAGAAAAGAAAATTTGAATAGAAAAGATGAAGATACATTCTCTAGATATAAAAAACATAGGACCTTTCAAGGAAGCACACCTTGATTTCAATACCGAGTGCGATGCTACGAAGGGTATTGAGCCTGTCACCATTATTACTGGTAATAATGGCGCTGGAAAGTCTATAATTATTGATGCGATAAGGGCAATGTTTGAGCACAAATGTTTAGAAAGGGATATTGTGGCAAATAGAACCAATTTTAAAATCTCTTTGGAGTTGTTTGAAAATGGCCTAAAAAGCTATTCTATTGAATCTATTACGGAACGTGGTCTTCTAAACCCAGCCAATTATATGAATCTAAATAGGTTTTTCGAAGACAGAGGCATTTCCCCGAGTGGATGGAATTTCGTTGTCGATTATTGGTCTTCTAAGTTGCCTTCTGATTCCTTTAAGATATCAAATATGTCCGCAATCAAACATAAAGAAGTTTTTGTAGACACTTTCAAAGGACGCAAGAGCAATCTTGAGCTTACAAATTTTATTTGTAGTACTGATTATCTGCGTTCCAGTGATGATCCTCAAGAAAAGAAGACTGGTAATTTCATTTTTGATTATATTAAAACTATCTTCAAGGAATGTCTTGATAACGGAGAGTTCAAATACATTCGTCGATCAGATTATACTCCAATCATTTCCCAAAATGGCAATGAGGTTTCTCTTGACCAATTGAGCAGTGGCAATATATTCTTGCTGGAGCATTTGCTTCTCTTCCTCTGCAAGATGTATTCAGTTTCTGTGCTCAACAATTTGCCTGTCAATGAGATTATGAATATTCCGGGCTTCCTCCTTATTGACGAGATTGAGAATCACCTTCATCCCAAATGGCAGAAGAAGATTCTGGGAATCATTAGAAAACTGTTCCCGAATGTTCAGATAATACTGACTACTCATTCGCCTTTTGTGGTTTCGTCGATTAAGGGCGCAAAGATTTATACTTGCTTGGCAAGCAACGAGGGAAGCTCCATTGTTGACACCACAGACATTTACGACAACTTGCCTGTTGATGAGGTATTGCTTTCTGATGTGTTTGGCGTTTCGCCTTTCAATGACGAGATTAGCAAACTGATGGAGGAGCGCCGCAATTACATAAAGGCTGGGGATATGGACAAGGCCAAGGAGAAATTGGCTGAGCTGAAAGCTATAAATCCTGGATATTTTATGTTTCTGAGTCCAAACGAGTATTAGATATGAGACATATAGACAGACTTTCGGAACCTGATATTCTTTCGCAAAAGCATGATGAATGGCAGGCTAAGTTTGAGGCAAGCGGCAAAAAACGTCCTGACTCTACAAAATATGGCCACGATTCGATCCGTGAACAGTTGAAGTCGTGCTCTCATAACAAATGCTTCTATTGCGAATGTTCGCTGGTGGAAGGTGGCGAGGAGGTTGACCATTACAGAGAAGTCTCTGAGTATCCTGAACTTGCGTACGCTTGGGACAATCTTTATCTTGCGTGCTCCAATTGCAATACTAAGGTAAAAGACAGCGATATTCCAGTGTCCTCTACTTTGGATCCTTGCAGTGATTCCGATGATGAGATCAGGAAACATATTACCTTTGAGGATGAAGTAATAATCCCTAAGTCAGGTTCAGAAAAGGGCGACCTTACCATAAAGAAATTCCGTCTTGAGAAGGGAGAGCAGAAACGTCTCAGATGGTTGAAAGGAATCTTCAAGGTAATAATGCGTGTGCAGAAAGCCATGATTGCAGACGGCAGAACAACTCCTACAGAAGATGAGCGCGAGGAGATATTGCAATACAAATCTCCATATATGCCTTTCAGTCTTATGACCGAGGTTTATATAAATAAGAATTGGAAAGATTTTTTAGGATAATACCAATATGTCAAAGTTAATAGTTCACAATTTCGGTCCGTTGAAGGATGTCGAGATTAATACCGACAAATCAATATATATGATTGGCGAATCGGCCTCGGGAAAGAGTACGATTGCCAAGCTGATATATTTTTTTGAGAGTGACTATTATTTAACAGATTGTCCGGTTAATGAATTTACAGATGTCGTATCTTCTGATTTTGCGGTGATGTTCAACTGCAAATTTCAAAATGGATGGGTCAAATACTATTTTTCTGACACAAAATATTTTACAGTCAATATCAACGAGGGAGAGGTAAAAACAGATATGTCTGATGCTTTGAGGTATTCCCTGATGCTGAAACATACCCCGAACGAGGACGATAGAGACGTCTTTTATTTGTCAAATCCTGTAAGTTTCGTTACGTCGGGACGAAGTGTCATATCCAACGGATGCTCTTCTAGCAATTCCGATATGACTACTGGCTTTCTTAAGGAGGACGTAAGAGCCATAAGACATATTTTCAACAAGCCCCTGGAAGAGGTTTTTGCTTCTAACAGCAAGAGCATAAAACTAAGCAATCAAACTATGCAAAAGCTTGTTGACCTTTCCAGAAAGGTGTTGAATGGAGAATACAGATATGAGGACAATTGCGACCGAATCTATTACGACAACGACAAATACATCAATCTTGTAAATGCATCGTCAAGTCAGCAGGATGTAGTTTGGATTGTACAATCATTGCTCTGGATGGCATATTCCACGCTGTCAACATTGATAATCGAAGAGCCCGAGTCACACTTGCATCCTAAGGCGCAATATTATCTGATGCAGATGATTCAGATGGTAGCCAACATTCCCGGCAACAAAGTGATTGTTTCGACCCACAGCCCATATATATTGTCCTGTCTAAACAATCTGCTATATGCTCATAAGGTTGGACAGAGAAACCCTGACGAGATTAATAAGATTATCGACAAGGATTGTTGGGCTGATATAAATACTATTGACGCCTACAATTTGGAGAATGGAAGAGTTGAAAGCATCATCCACAAGGAGCTGGGGATGGTGAAAGTCGAGATTCTCGATGAGATTTCGGAATATATGAATTTTGAGTACAACAAGATTCTTGAACTTGATGAATAACACCCCTAATATCTACAACCTATGCGCACACAAAAAAAATATTACACATACATCCTCACCAACAAGGCGAAAACCGTTTTGTACATCGGTGTAACAGGTGACCTTGACCGCAGACTATATGAGCACAAGTATCATCTTATCAAGGACTCATTCACCGACACGTATAATGTCGAGAACTGCATTTATTACGAGGAATACACTTACATAAATCAAGCGATAGCCCGCGAGAAAGAGCTCAAAGGCTGGACTCGTGCCCGAAAGGAAGCCCTCATCAACGCCAAAAATCCAAACTGGGACACAATTGTTTCCGTTCCTGAGAAAAAGAAGCCTCTCACTTGGCAAGAAGAATACGCCAACTTCCTAAAGGAAGAAGGAATTCCTTTCCCAGAGCACCTGCAAGCTCCAGAGAGTAAATGAGG
>JAZUEG010000527.1:0-5568 GCA_045640025.1 Bacteroidales bacterium | reverse complement strand
CGCCCTGACCAGGCTTACCTGATGAGTTGAGTACCTGTACACCGGCTGCCTTACCCTGGAGAGCGGCTGCTGCATCGGTGGTAGATCTGTGCATGAGATCCTCACCCTTAACAGAAGCAACAGAACCAGTAAGGTCGCTCTTGCGCTGTGTACCGTAACCTACTACTACAACCTCGTCGAGCTCCTTGTCGTCTGTCATAAGGCTGCAGATGATAGTGGTTTGTCCAGCTACCTCCATTGTCTGGGTCTGGTAGCCGATGTAAGAGAACTGAAGCTTAGAGCTTGATGGTACGTTGATCTCGAACTTACCATCCAGGTCGGTTACAGTTCCGTTTGTTGTGCCGGCCTCTACTACTGTAGCACTAATAATAGGCTCATTAGTATTGGCGTCAAGTACCTTACCCTGCACTTTGATGTTCTGGGCAAGTACCGAAAATGGGATTAATAAAAGGAATAATCCCAGAAGAAAAACTTTCCTCATAAATTAAGAATTTAGTGTAATTAGTAAAAAAAAAGTAAATTTTCTATGATTAAGCTTAAATGCAAAAACCATCAGCCGAAACACTCCGAATGAAGTACCCGCGGCGTAATGATTTTCACGTATGCAAGTTGGAAGTTTTTAACAATGTTAACAAATTTTTAACAATATTTTTTTGCGGCAAATGTTACAAATTAAGACAACAAATGTTACATAGAGAGAAAAAAGGTAACGAAATTGTCGCATTTGTAACCATTTGTAAAGTTTACTTGGTATTAAAAGTATAAATTACGATTAAAAAACGTGAAATTATATTAAGAAATCTTATACCCCATGTTAACAAAAAACAGCTATTTCCGGGGTGAAAAATAGCTGTTTTTTACTGTTGAAGTAGAGTTGAAAAAGACGAATGTTACAAAATCAAATAAAAAATGATACTATTTTTAATAAACAATCAGCTTAAGAGAGTGGGTTTCGTCCGATGAAACATACACCTTTATAATATACACACCGGCGCTTATACCCGGAAGGCCCATATCATATTTGCCATTAGCTGATACATTTCCTATACTCTCCGATATACACACGCGGCCCTGCATATCCACCAGATCGAGGCGCACATCCTGCATATCGCTTGCAAACTCCAGCGACACACTTCCGCGGGCCGGATTTGGGTACAACAGCGGAGCCTGGCAGAAGGATGGCGAGCTGATATCGTGGATTTCTGTATTCACATCCTGATAGCCGGGAGCAAGTACCACGATGTTTTCTACAGCTGATAGCTTATCGCCGTATAAATTCAATATATAAAACGAGTATGACTTGCCGTGCGGAATATCGAAATCGCAGGAGGTAGTGCCGGCAGGGAATTCGAGTACAGGATCGCCGTTGCAGTACAGCAGATATTTGGTAATCTCTTCTACCTCGTCGTGCTTAACGGTCGAGATATCTATTCCACTGAGTACTATGTCATTTTCTGCGCCATCAGCTGGCATAAACTTGATGTAAATATTAGAGCTGGAGATGGAGGAAAGGCTGATGGAATATTCGGCCCACTCCTCTCCCACTTCCACAACCTCAAGCTCATGGAAACGCTGCTGACGTATATTCTCGCCTATCCAGAGGGAAGATTTTCCGCCAATGGCACGCGCACGGAAAGTGAGATACTCATTGCCCGTAATGCTGATGCGCGGAGTAATAAGGCCATCAGCTACCCCAATGCTGTCGGAATCGTTGCGGTAAAGCGATGGCATACGGACCTCCCAGCTGAGATGCGCCACCAGCGAATCGGGATCGCAAGTGGCAGTGAGATGGGACTTTGGCAGCTTATTGGCCACAAAATATGGATCGTATGGGGGAATGGATTTCAATGTGGAATTGGGTGCTATCCAATGTTTTAGCTGGTTCTCATATCCCGGATATGTATTCCACGAGGCGGTTATCATCTGGAAATAATCGTTGACGGGCGAGAAACACGACGCATATCCGCCGCTGAGCGTACCTACGATCTGCATTTCCTGGTTGAGCAGTGCCGAACCCGACGAGCCGCCCTCAGTGGTGCCCACATCCCACATGGAAATATGCCAATGAACAAAGGGATTGTAATGGCAGTCGGGATCCTCGGCGGGATAGCTGTCGATGAATGGCTCGCCATACGATACTGAAACTTTCATCGGGTTGCCGTTGGGATGATGCAGGCACGATACGGTACTCATAGCGTTGGTGTTCGAGAGCGAGATTCCGGCAAAATACGGCTGGTAATTGGCCGGAATGGGCTGACGGAGGCTCAGCAGGCTGAAATCCATTGTGGGATACAGGCTGTGTGAAAGGGCGCCGTAAGTATTTGTAAAAGGTTTTTGAGGAGCTGTGGCCACGAGGTCGGCACCCGATACGGTCTGAAAATTCATTTCGTTGCTGTAACATTCGGTGTGGCGGTAGTTGAAATAGAATGTAGCAGTCTCGGCGGTCTCATCATCGCAGATGCAATGCGCGGCCGATAGAATGAGCGGACGCGAATCGCAATTGGTGGAATTTACGAGCGTGCCGGTACACATATATAAATAGCCGTCGTTTTCGTAGGTGTATTTGAGAACGGCGTGCATAATGGCGCTGAAATCACCGTAATCGCCATAGCAGGGAAGGTCCATCTGAGTGGAGCATACAGAGCCCTTGCTTATGGAGGCCTTGTTGAGGGTATTGTGTCCGGCAAAGAAATCCTTGAAATCGTAATAAAGCCGCGAAATCATGAAGGGGCTCTGGACTGCGCCATCAGGTACAAAAAGCTCCACCACAACGCTGTCGCCGGGAATCTGGGCTGTGCGGAGAGTGCGCGAGGCATTGTTGGTCTCCATGGTAACCGCGCCTATCCTGAAACGCGGATCTATGCCGTAGAGATACAGCTCGCAGCCATCGGCCAGATAGAAATCCTCGAAGTAGAGGCCGATAGAAAATGCGCCATTAGCCCGCAAACACAATCTGTATATATCTCCATCATCCACAGATACTTGCGAGGCCAAATCCATGAAAGGAGCGCCCACATTGCAAACCTTGGCAAAGGGCTCACGTCCGTTGGAAGTTTTGGGTGCGGACTTGGATAGCGATACCGGGCTTATATCCAGGGTGGGTATGGCAGCTAATGCGCCTTGAATATGGAACTCCTCGCTGCGGGGCTCGCGCGGTGAGGTAATCTGAGCCAGCGTATTGTGGCTGATGAGCACTGACAAGAGCGCCAAAGTAAAAAATAATCTCATTTAGTATTCGATGATTAAAAGTAACAAACTAATTATAAAGCGAAATTAATGAAAAATGGCGAAGATTAATTAAAGTTTTTTGAAAAAAAACTTTAATGCATTTCAATTTATAGAGTGAATTTTAGTAACTTTGCGGTAAATAAAATAAACGAAATGAAAAAACGCATATTTCTGATACTGATGGCCATAGTATGCCTGAGCGGCATACTTAACGCCCAGGTGGAGCGCACCAACCGTTTTATCGACATGAACGGCACCAAGTACTATCTCCACACCATTAAGCCGGGACAGACCCTGGAGGCTATAGCCGAATCGTATGAGACCACCGTACAGTCCATCAAGATGAACAATCAGGACAAGATGGGCAACTTCAAGGAAGGAATGATAATAAAGATTCCCGTCCTGAGCTCATACAAGACTCCTGCCAACACACAGGAATTCGTATATCACAAGGTGGAGAAGAAACAGACACTCTACGCCATCTGCAAGAAATACGATGTAACAGAAGACGACATCTTCAAGTACAACCCTGAGGCAAGATACGGCATCAAGAGCGGCGAGACTCTCAAGATTCCTGTGGGACACGTGGAGAATCCCGACAGGCAGAACACCGAATTCATATTCCACACCATCAAGCAGAACGAGAGCCTAAACTCCATCTGCTCGCTCTACAAGGTGGATATCAACGACTTGCTGAAATACAATCCAAAGGCAAGGACTGAATTCCGCCCGGGAATAATACTCACTATCCCCAAGACTCAGGAATACATCAACAGGCCTACACCCGGCGACGACAGCGAGCCCGAGATGATAGACCACGCCGACCTCGTAAGGATAGAGGCATCCAAAAACGACGACTACTGCCCATGCGAGAAATACCAGTATCAGAACACCAAGACCATAAGACTGGCCCTGATGCTGCCTCTATATCTTCAGCAGAACGGCGACAAGATAGATTCTTACCGCCAGGACCCAAACAAAAACTCGCTCTACAACAAGACCAGCGACAAGATTTTTGAGTTTTACGAAGGTGTGCTATTAGCTGCAAGGGAATATCAGCTGAGAGGATACAATGTACAGCTCGATGTATTTGATACAGAGAACTCTGTGGCCAAAACCGGCGAGATATGCACCGAGCCAAGCCTGAAATCGGCCGACCTGATAATAGGACCTCTCTACACCGAGAATGTGATAAGAGTGGCCAAATTTGCCGAGAAAAACAAGATAGCGATGGTATCGCCATTCGCCATCAAGAACGAGCTCCTGAAAGAGAATCCCTATCTCTTCCAGTTTACCCCAAGCACCGCCACCAGCATAGAGGAGACAATGGAATACTTCTCGGGCCTGGGCAACAGCAATGTGGTAATGGTATACAACAACGAGAGCAACAGCACTCCGGCAGAGCTGTCGCTGATGAAGAGCTACCGCGACATCATAAAGAAAATTCCGGACCTTGCACTCAAGGAGGTGAATTTCGACAATGGCGGAACCACAGTGCTGAAATCTGCCATGAATCAGGCCGAGACCAATGTAATACTCATGACAAGCACCAAGGAGGTGTTCATAAGCAAGGTAATCAACTATCTGAACGGCCTGCAGAAAAACGAGAAATACAAGATTGTGCTCTTTGGATCGCAGAGCTGGGAAAAAATCGGAAATATCGACGTAGAGTTCCTTCAGAGCATGAACTTCAGCTACAGGGCATCGAGCTTCATCAACTACGAAAACGACAACGTAAAGAACTTTGTATCAGAGTTCCGCGACAGATTCAACAGCGAGCCTGGCATCTACGGATTTACCGGATATGATATTACCAACTATTTCCTGGGTCAGATAAGCAAGAAGGGCAAATACTTTCACTTCTGCCCCGAGGAGCCTCGCAAGGGCCTGGTTTACAAGTTCAATTTCGAGAAGGTGGCTCCATTGGGAGGCTATGAAAACCGAAGCAATTTTGTACTTCAATACAGCAGCGATTATGTATTGAAGGAGGCGGAATAAATTGGTATTATTTGTAATCGACGATAACGATACCCCCAATATCTTTAGTAACCCCCAGTATCTACAAGCCTACGGCTTGTAATATACTGGGGGCTATTGATACTTGGTCCCCTCTCGGGGACGTTTTTTTGCAGATAGATGGTATGGACATTATAATAAATGAGTTTTATGCATAAAAAAAGAGGGCTGCGGAATCTTGCGATTCTGCAGCCCTCAAAAATTATCTAAGCCTTGCTTCCTTTGTGGGGAAGTGCACTCGCATGGAGCGCGGCCGGATTACTTGATCTCTGAGAAGTACTTGATTGTACGAACCATCTGAGAAGTGTAAGAGTTCTCATTGTC
>JAZUEG010000526.1:0-2461 GCA_045640025.1 Bacteroidales bacterium | reverse complement strand
ATGGTTGTCTTCCTAAGACCGCTTGGCCTCCGACTTAATTTTCACAACCGGCCGCGGAACTCCTTTCGGAACTTTTGTGCCAACGATGAAGGTATCTACAAACACGCCATTAGCTGAAAACAAACCCCACTGGATAGACTTTGATGCAGGGCAACTCGTGGCGGGAAAACCGATGGCGGAACTGCTCGGCGAGTTCATAGAATATGTGATAAGCGTGTGCGAGGGCCGCGAAATCAACCACGAAAAGCGCGGCGGCCGCGAAATCGCGATTTTCAAGAAAGGCGTAACTCTTTGATTACGTGGAATGTATGATTGATAGAAAAAATATTTGCGAAATATATTGCATGATTCGAAAATAGTATCTATCTTTGCATAGTACAAACACGTAAAATTATTAAAATTTTAACAAAATTTATGACAAATTGTTTGGTAAATAGGAAAAATATGTTAGCAAGCAAGCAAGCAAGCAAGCAAGCAAGCTTAGCTATTCCTATGCACTGACATTATGTAATAAATCTTGCGAAGGCGAAGAGCGCAGGGCTCAGTCTGTTGAGTAGTCAACGGGCTGGGCTCTGCGCTTTTTGTGTTTGTATATTCCGCATCCTTGCGATGGCGTTTGCGGAATCCGGTTTTTTATTTCTGAAAGGATGTATCAGATCGGTGCGAATAGCGACTATAACGGTTGCGAGGCATTGCCCACAACGACCCCCAGAGAGGAGATTTTCCAGGACGGGGAGTCGGTGAGATATATCCGGAATTTCAACAAGACACCTTTCTGGTATCCGATACGCGCCACTTACTGCAGGGCGCAGCAGATTTACGACAGGATCTGCTCTCTCGATTTTGGCGGCAAGGTTTTTGAGCCTTACCTTCCGCTCCTCAGAAAAATTGTATACTCCAACGATGATTTCAAGAATCCTACCGATGTGATAAAGGACGAGCCTCTCGACATGGGTCTGCTCTTTCTGCGTACCACGCGCGAGGATTTCCGCGAGGTGCTGGCTATGAACATCCCCGGCCTTACACCTTATTATAATCATCAGACTACCAACGGATACGGCATCAACGACTACCTCACTGTGCCCGACGGCCAGATGAAATCTTTCCGCATCATCGTGGAATCGGGCAACGAGAACATCCTGATAGACCAATCGAAGGTGCCGGATTTTGTGCAGGGCGACAGTGTGATAGTGGTGGGCGGTCCGTTTGCCGGAGTGGAGGGCAAGATTATGAGGTATCAGAGTCAGAAACGCGTTTTTGTGGATATTCCGGGACTGGGCTGTTTCGGCACGGCGTATGTTCCGGCCAAGTGGCTGAGGAAAATAGAATAATTACGAATTACGAATCACGAAATCCGAATTCGTAATTCGTAACTCGTAATTCGTAATTAGATAAATGTGGTACCTCGTTCGTTGCACATTGAATCGTCTGGCTCAGGTTCACGAGGCTGTGGGCAGTCTGGGGCTGGAGGCTTTTCTGCCGGTCTATGAGAGCAGGCCGCTGTTTCCGGATTCGTTTTTGGTGAGGGCCTCGCGTCAGGATTTCGAGACTCTACTATCGCAGCGGATATCAGGTCTTTCACCTTATTATAAGGATGCGGAGAGAAAGGATTTCGTTGCCTTCAACGATTCACAGATTGCCATGCTCCGCACCATTATGGATTCCAACAATCCCAATATTCTTGTTGATCAGACTTTGGTTCCGGCCTTTCTCGACGGCGAAAGGGTTGAGGTTGTGGACGGCGCCTTCGCCGGTGTTGAGGGACGTTACTTCAAGTACAAAGGTCAGCACAGGGTTTTCGTCGAGATTCCCGGACTGGGCGTATTCGGAACGGCGTATGTGCCGAAGGGAATGGCAAGGAAGGTGGCGTGAGGGGGAGGAGGCTGCGTCTCCTAAGTCCGCAGGCTCGCAAGCGTCGCCAGCGGTTATGTGTATGACGCCTCTCCGAGGCTGTGGGAAAATTGATGTGGGATTTATTAGAGAAGCTCTTAATTCTTAATTTTTAATTCTTAATTAATACAAATGCGAGATTTCAAGGATATAAAGATTGCAGTGGCTGGCACTGGTTATGTAGGCCTCAGTATTGCAACATTGTTGGCTCAGAATCATCAGGTGACAGCCGTTGATGTGGTTGCTGAGAAGGTAGAGAAACTCAACAACAAGATTTCGCCTATCCAGGACGATTACATTGAGAAATATCTTGCAGAGAAGCCTTTGCAGCTGATGGCAACTCTCGACGGAACCTCAGCTTACAAGGTTGCCGATTTCGTCGTAATCGCCGCGCCTACAAACTACGATCCCGTAAAGAATTATTTCGATACCACTCACGTAGAGGAGGTTATAGATTTGGTTTTGGAAGTGAATCCTGATGCCGTGATGGTGATTAAGTCAACCATTCCAGTAGGCTACACAAGAAATCTCTATGTAAAATATGCTCAGAAGGGCGTCAAGAAATTCAACC
>JAZUEG010000525.1:0-6706 GCA_045640025.1 Bacteroidales bacterium | reverse complement strand
ACGCTATCGAGACTGAGGTTCAGTGACTTGTAGCGCTGTTCCGACGCGTCGCCCACGATAGCGCCCCAGGTGCAGTCGTCGAATTGGAGGCGTCGTCCACCCACCTGATAAAACTCCTTGATGAACTCCTGATAAGCCTTCGCGATATCGGAGGCAAGGTTTTCGAGGGAGCCGTAAATCCTGATTGTCTCCTGATAATTCTGAGGAACAATCATCTGCTGAAAAACCTGAGCAGGCGCAGGAATAGTGAGCTTGGCCACGTGGTCAGAGTCCTCAAACTGCTTTGTAAACTTGAAATGGTCGATAAATGGGTGGTGCTTGTAGTTGATTTTTCCAACGAGGAAAGTATCCTCCAGCTTGGCCAACTCGCCGTTGAACTGCACACCACCGCCGGTCTGCCTGTGGTCAACGCCATCGAGCCCCCACATAAAATCCAAATGCCAGTAAGTACGGCGGTACTCGCCATCAGTAATCACGTGAAGACCAGCATTTTTCTGCTTCTCGATAAGCATAGCCACGTGCTCTTCCTCAATCTTTCTGATATCGTCGGCACTGATTTTACCAGCCTGAAAATCGGCCTTCGCAGACTTCAACTCTGCAGGACGTAGGTAACTACCCACCACGTCGTAATGTACGGGAGAAATTCTTTTCATTTTTTTGCAATTAATTTTTTAATGGAACGCGGATTTCGCGGATCGGGCGGATTTACGCTGTTAAAATTTACGCTGATATGTAAAAAAAATCTGTGAAAATCCGCCAAATCTGTGTCATCTGTGTTCTAAAATCACACAACAAAAGTCTGCAAAAAACAAATACCAAACAATATCCTTTGCGTTTTCGAGAAATTATCCTAAATTTGCGCGGTTTGAGCATAAATAAAAGGAAAATCAAATAGCGAAACACTATGACAGAAGGAAAAATTACTGAGGAATCCATCGACAGCGTGGATATCAAGATACTTAAAGAACTACAGCAGAACGGCAAACTCACCATCAAGGAACTCGCCGAGAAGGTTGGACTATCCACCTCGCCAGTACACGAGCGTCAGCGGAGGTTGGAACAATTGGGCTACATAAAAAGTTACCGAGCCGTCCTAAACCCCAAAATGGTAGGTTGCAATATGATAGTACTCTGCAACATACGCCTTAAACAGCACAGCCGTCAGCACGGATTGGAATTTGTGGAAGCCATCAACGCCATCGACGAGGTTTCCGAGTGTTGGAACACCTCAGGTGAATACGATTTTATGATGAAACTCCACGTAAAGGATATGGATCATTATCAGGACTTTGTGCTCAACACCCTCGGCACCCTCGACTGCATAGGAAGCCTCCACTCCATCTTCGTAATCGGCGAGGTGAAAAACAGCCACTCCTTGCCAATATATAAATAATTACGAAATCCGAATTACGAATTACGAATGGCTATCCAGACGAAAGCATTTGAACAAAAATTATCACGAATTAACCCGAATTGTTCAAAAATTACTTTTCAGAGAAAATTTATGAATAATTTATGTTAATTCGTGATAATTTACGTTTACTACCCAAACGCCGAAGGCGCAATAATTATCTGTTCTTGTAAAAACGTTCCAAAGTGCGGTACGCTCTTTCAAGTGCCGAAGAAGCCACCTCCTTGCTCTCCACGTCAATCTGCATTACAGGCGCATTGTCGAGGCTGTTGTTTATCGGAGTCCAGGTTGGGAGACCGTCGCCGTTGGGATTGCCTGTCTTGCAGAAATTTGCATAGAACGAGAGGAAAGTTTTCGATACAGCATAATCCTCCTCCTGCCAGTCGAAATACCCGTTAGTAGCAAGGTTGCCCATAGCATACTCAATATCAGCGGAATGCACCGCACCAGGAGCAATCTGAGGCTTCTGAGACTTCTCCTCATCAGTCTTCTCGCGCACGCCACCAGCCAGGGCCGTGGTCTTGTCGCCCATCTTGTCCGAAACCTGTGGACGAGGATGATTGTATTTATAGCGGTAAACAGATTTGTTGCTTGTACGGGCGTGATAATCACAGACTTTCCAAGTAGGAAAACCTGTAAACATATCCGAGGCGAGAGTGAAACCAGGAGTAGCCATCACGTCCTTGTCCTCAAGAATACCGTAAGCCTCAAAAATCTCGTCGGTCATATCGCCGAAAACAGGCCTCATCTTGTCCTTGTAGCCAGATACGGTGGGGTCGGACGGCACACCCTCAAGCGAGTTCCAGCCCGCAAGCAAAGGCACCTGCGACTGTCCGCCACGCGCGAAAACCGAGTCAGGACTCTCAACCATAAAATATCCGTCCAAAACCACGCTCTTCATACTTGGGAAAAAGAGTTTTTGAAGCGAGTCGGCGGATACATTGCGCGCCTCCTTCAGATTGGCCAAACCCTTGTCCTGCAACATTTTCAAGCCCTCAGCCTCAGCCTCCTTTAGCGACACGGCATTGTAAGGCATTACCTCGGCACCGCTCGATAGCATAGCGCCCGCAAAATCATTCTTGCTAAGTGGCGACACCATCAGCAACGACACCGAGAACGATCCAGCGCTCTCGCCCACAATCGTAATCCTCTCAGGATCACCGCCAAAGGCCCTAATATTGTCCCTAACCCACTTAATGGCCTGCACCTGATCGAGAAAACCGTAATTTCCCGAACCCTTGTAATCGGCCTCGGCGCTAAGTTCGGGATGAGCGAAATATCCGAAAACGCCCTCCCTGTAGTTTGCCGTAACGCCGATAACGCCTTCACGGGCAATCTGCGCGCCATCATAACGGGGCTCGCTACCGCTACCAGCCATCAGACCGCCACCATTGAAATATATCAGCACGGGAAGTCCGTCCTTATCGGATTTCGCTGAGGTCCAGATATTTAGATAAAGGCAATCCTCGCTGATACCCTTTCCGCGGAAAGCCATATCACCGAAAATCGGCAACTGCATAGGATCGGGACCGAACTCCTTGGTACTCAGCACTCCATCCCAGTTTTTCTTGGGCTGAGGCGCCACCCAGCGGAGATCACCCACAGGAGGCTCAGCAAACGGCACACCGAGATATGCCCTGATACCGCCCTTCAACTCCAGGCCCTCCACCACGCCATTCAACGTACTCACCTGCAATGGATTACCCGAATTGCCAGCACACGACGCCATCAGCACCGACGCCGTAAGAAAAGAAAATAATTGTCGTTTCATAAATTGGAAAAATTAGAATTTCGACAAATATAAAAAAAGAAAAGCAAGGACACAAAAAATATATTCAAACCTATCGGAATGTGGGATTTTTAGGGAGATTTCGATAGGGTTGATTTTTGCGATTATATATTTATTTGGTATATATTATTAATTTCCTGACACTTACAGAGGTTTGGGAGAAAATTTTCAAACCTATCGGAATGTGGTATTTTTTTGGAGATTTCGATAGGATTGAATTTGGAAGTATGAAAAAAAGTTGTAAATTTGCGTCAAAAAAAGAATAATTATGGCAAAAATAATCGGCAGAAAGAGAGAACTGAAGGAATTGCAAAGGCTTTACGAATCCGACGAGGCAGAAATGCTGGTAGTTTACGGAAGGCGACGCGTAGGCAAAACATTCCTTATCAATCAGGCATTCAATAACATAGGTTTCACATTCAAAATCACGGGACTATTAAGGCAGAATATGCCTGAGCAGTTGAAAAACTTCAGTGAGGCGCTCAATGAATATTTTCCCAATGCCGAATTCGGAACCCTTGAAAATTGGATGACAGCATTCTCTGTGCTCAAAAAAATGCTCCAGCAAACCAAAACCGAAGGCAAGAAAGTAATATTTTTCGACGAACTACCCTGGCTCGACACTCCAAACAGCAAATTCCTTGACGCATTCGAGTGGTTTTGGAACAGTTGGGGAAACTCTCAGGACGATTTGATGATGATAATTTGCGGAAGTGCAACCAACTGGATCATCAACAAACTTTTCAGCGACAAGGGCGGACTATACAACCGCGCCAGCAGTAAAATGTTTCTACGTCCGTTCACACTTGCCGAAACCGAGAAATACCTTCAGAAACAGGGCTTCGACATTGAGCGATACGACATTGCGCAGATTTATATGATAATGGGCGGAATCCCCTATTACCTGAAACAACTGGAACCAGGACGCACTGTGTCCGACAATATCGACAATTGTTTCTTCAGGAAAAACGGAAAGTTGTGGGACGAGTACGACAATCTTTTCAAGACACTTTTCGTAAACTCCGACAAATACGAGAAAATTGTTGAGGCGCTGTCAGCCAAACAAAAAGGCCTTACAAGAGACGAGATCCTGTCGGCAACAAAACTTCCAGACAACGGTATTACCTCGCAGGCAATCAAGGATTTAATCAAGTGCGGATTTATCAGGAAGTATCAGTATTACGGACAGAAAACCAAAGACACGACATACCAACTCGCCGACTTCTACACAATGTTCTACAACCGTTTCATAAAATCAAACTACGGTCACGACGAGCATTTCTGGACACATATGCTCGACAATCCGCAAAAGAGAAGTTGGCAGGGATACTGTTTTGAGCAACTAGCCAAAGACCACATAGAGCCATTGAAACACGCCCTTGGAATCGGCTCTGTGCTCACGGAGCAGTCGTGCTGGTTTTCGAGAGCAGACAACGGAAATTCCGACAACGGCGCGCAAATAGACCTCCTCATCGACCGTCGCGACAACTACATAAACGTCTGCGAAATGAAATTCAGCGTGGGCGAATTCGTAATCGACAAGGACTATTCCACCAAACTCCGCAACAAACTCGAAGCCCTAAAACCCACCCTCAAAAAATCCAAAGGCCTGGTACTCACAATGATAACCACCTTCGGAGTAAAACACAATATGTACTACAATCAGGTAAAACAGGAGGTAGTATTGGATGACTTGTTTTTGGAGGTGTAAGAGAAGAAGTAGAGGCGAGAAACTGATATTGTGGATTGTTGGAATGGAAATAGAGGGAGACAGGAGAACAATATAACAACACCAAGGAAAATAGAAAAAAAATGATAATTAATGCAATAATTTTAGACCATTCTTTGGAAATAAAAAAAATAACAACTAAATTTGCGAAAATAAAATTTAGTGATTATGAATGAAAATACTATAAACAACAAACTAGAAAAACTTTACACTGAATATGTAAATGTTTTCAAGGGCATTGAGCAATTTTCTAATGACTTCACATATCCAACATTCATTAAATGTACCAAAGAATACGCTGAAAGCAAAATCAAGATACTGTTTGTGGACAAAGAATCTACACTATGGTATAGAGACAAAAATAAAGAAATGCCTGATATTAAAGATTTAAGAATTAAAAGATACCCTTGGATCTACAAAGAATCGGATTATTCCGCAAAAAGTTTTATGGATATGTATGAAGAAATCAATGTGGAGAAACCTGCAAAATCGCCATATTGGGAGTTCGTATCGCAAGTTAACCAAATTGCCCAAAGAAATAACAATGCCTCGTTGTACACATATTTTCTAAAATCAGACGTCAACATACAAAACTTTAATAGAATCAAGGTCAATAATCACTCAACAATTCGTCAAAAGCAATTAGAATTTGAAAAAAATAATCTGATGCTTTTGAGAGAAGAATTGAAAATTTTAACGCCAAATTATATTTTCTTCTTCTCTCAATCAGAAAGTGGGAAATATCCATTTTTGATCGAAGGCGCTATTAACCAAAGGGTCAATTTATTGCCAGTTGAAGAAGCGCCTCAAATGTCATATGTTGTACAAACACAATTTACTGACACAAGAATGTTTTTCCTGCCTTCCCCAAATATGATGCATAAAGGGAAAAGTATAATACTAAAAGTTATAGAAAATTTAATAACCAAAGAATATACAAAATGAGAACAATAAGTGAAATAGAAATAAAAAACTTCAGAGCCTGCAAAGATCTCTCAATAGACAACATTAGTAACATTCTTGTGCTCATAGGTAAGAATGATATTGGCAAATCATCAATCTTAGAAGCATTAAATATGTTATTCAACAAAAGGGAATGCTCAGAAAGCGACTATTTCATAAACGAAACTTGCGTCACTGATATTATAGAAATATCAGTGAAAATCAACAATGAAGTATACTCATTCAATAGTAAGAAAAACACCCCTGCCCATTATACTACACAACCTGACATCAACTTGGAGTATTTTCCAATTGATTTTAGGCTACCCAATATGTCCTTAGACCAAATAATTAAAGAAGTAGAAGATAAAATTCAAAGATATTATCACACCAACTGCGACAATGAGTTGCTTAAAAACTTATCAGATTTCTACAATCTATTAGAAAAGCGAGAAAAATACAACAACCTTATGGACAAATTGCCAATAGAAATAAAAGAGGCAATAGAGCACGAATTAGATTGGATGGGGGGAAGACAGATTCTTTCATATGACTCAAAATATGTAAAAACAGATACTTTAACTGATAAATACCCAGACCACACAAACGAAATTTTAGAGATCTTCGATATTCTGAAAGAATTTGATATCGTTGATGAATACGACAATCTTGACAGAGAAGGTCTAGATTGTGGTGTTGTAAGTGGCGTAATAATAAACGGATACAACGAAGAAGAATGGATATATGAACAAGAATGGCTAAACGAAATTGTTAATGAAAGTTGGAAGGGCATTATATACAAAACTAAACTTTTCAACTCAGACGTTGACTATAT
>JAZUEG010000524.1:0-31913 GCA_045640025.1 Bacteroidales bacterium | reverse complement strand
AGTGAATCCCGACTGTGTAACCTCGAACGGAGAAACCACAACCTGAATCTCCTGAATGGCCTCCAGTGATATGGGGTTGGCGTCGGTCTGTCCGCCGTTGGTGCCAGTCGGTGCCAGTCCGAATACGTCGTTGCTGACCGTACCATCTATCTGAAACGAGTTGTAGCGGTTGTTGCTTCCTGCAAATGTGATTCCGCCTGCCTTGGAGATATTGGCCAGCGGATTCTGCTTGGCCACATCATACACGCTACGGTTTACGGTAGGCGTGCTGGCGATATTGTCGCTGTCGAAATTTGATGACCCAGCCTTCTTGCCCTTGGCCGTTACCACCACGGTCTCTATCTGCTCGTCCCTAACGGAAAGCGAGGCGTCGAGAGTGGAGGTCTCGCCGAGCTGGAGGTACACATTGCTCTCCTCCTTGGGATTCTGGCCCACAAACTGGAATGTAACCTTGTATGGTCCGCCTGGACGCATACCCTGTATCACGTATCGGCCCATAGCGTTGGTTACGGCGGCGTACTGTGTGCCCGACGGGGTGTGTACGGCCACCACTGTGGCGCCAGGCAGTTCGCCGTCGGCATTGCTCACCACACCCGTGATGGATGAGGTGGTTACCTGCGCATCAGCTACAAAAGCCAGGATAGAAATAATCAGTGTAAGTAAAAAGTGTCGCATATATTTGGTGTTATGGTTTATGAATCTCGAATTTCAAGTTTTTGGGCATATCAGCTGAAAAAGCCTCTGTATCAGTACCTGACACCACCACGCCTATGCCCCTCTCGTTGGCAATCTCTATGCCGAGAATGTAGTGCTCGCGGTATTGGAGGTAGTTGTCGGTATTTATCTCCACGAAATCGGCCCCGCAGTCGCCAGCGTGGAGTATGTTCTCGTGGCGGAAGTCGGTCTCTATGCCTGTCTTTATTTTTTCAGCTGATAGCAATTCTATGTACTTCCGTATCAGCTGTTTGTACTTAAGCACATCGATGCCGAACGAGTATTCCAGCCTATGTTCTGTATCAGCTACAAAAACCACAGCATCTGGCCTCGCGGCAATGGCCTGCTCCACAAAATCCAGGGTGAGCGGACCGCGTAGTATGTTGAGTGAATTTTTCATTCCGCAATATTAATGTTTTTATGTTTTTTTAATATTAAATTTATGCTACAAAAGTGCAAAATTGATTATTTTTCGCTTACTTTGCAAGCGTTTTCCAAAATAAAACTATGTCATTGACAAAATTAATATCTACAGACATACCACACGTATCGCCCACCGAGACCGCCGACAATGGCCTGATACTGATGGACGACTACAAGGTACAGCATCTTCCAGTGGTGGCCGAGAATATGGACTACTGCGGGCTGGTGTCGGAATCGGCTCTATATGATGCCCCTAACGGCACCTCTATAGGAAGCCTGCCACTGCCTCAGCCCTGCGCCGATATCGATGAGAGCATTTTTGGAGTGCTCAACAAGGTATCGCAGGGCAAGTATTCCCTGTTGCCAGTGGTGGACGGCAAGCACAAGTATCAGGGCTACATTACTCCGCTATCCATAATAGAGGAGCTGGCCAGCCTTACATCGTCGGAGATGCCTGGCGGAGAGATAGAGCTGGAGAGCGAGGACAGGGATTTCTCGCCAGCGCTGATATCTGGAGTGGCCGAAAACAACTCGATGAAGATAACATCGATGCTGACCCAGCCAAGCGGGGCTCACGGCGTCAGGGCCATCATAAAGCTGAACGGTCAGGAGACCTCCTCCGTAATCCAGGGTCTGGAGCGCAACGGATACCGCATCAGAAACGTGCGTCAGGGCGACCAGAAATACTCCGACCTGATGGAGGACCGATACAAGGCGCTGATGAGGTATATGGAAATGTAGGAAAGAGTAAAGTGGAAAGTTTAAAGATTAAAGTTTAAAGTTTAGAGATTAAAGATACTAATATATAAAAAACGTCTGGTGAAAAAAATCACCTGACGTTTTTTTTTGACAATACCGCAAAAATACCTACATTTGCGCAAAACAATAATAACAACAGAATAAACAATGGAATTCGACAACATAGACTTCGAAATCATAATGGCCTCCATCACTGGAGAGGACAAGCCAGGCCTTACATCCGCGCTTGCGGCCATAATAGCAAAATACGACGCCGAGATCCTCGATATCGGTCAGGCCGATATCCACAACTCCCTCTCGCTCGGAATAATGTTCCGCGCCGACAAGAAGGATTCAGGTAACATCCTGAAGGAAATGCTTTTCGCAAGTTGCGAGATGGGCGTTCAGGTAAGATTCTCGCCCATCGACAAGGAGGAATACCGAGGCTGGGTGAAGAAACAGGGCAAAAACCGCCACGTAATCACGCTTCTGGGCCGTCACATCTCGGCAAAACTGATATCAGCAGTATCGAGAGTTTTGGCTGAGCAGGGCCTCAACATCGACTCTATAACCCGTCTTACAGGCCGTGTGCCATTGGAGCAGGACGAGGCACTCCACGGCAAGACCCGCGCCTGCGTGGAGATGAGTGTCCGTGGCACACCAAAGGACCGTGAGTTCCTCCACAGCGAGTTTATGCGCCTATCCAAGGAGTTGGGCTACGACATATCCTTCCAGGAGGACAACCTCTACCGACGCAACCGCCGTCTGATATGCTTCGATATGGATTCCACATTGATTCAGACAGAGGTGATCGACGAGCTTGCAATGCGCGCTGGTGTGGGCGACCAGGTGAAGGCCATCACCGAATCGGCAATGAGGGGCGAGATAGATTTCTGCGAGAGCTTCACCAAGCGAGTATCGCTCTTGAAGGGCCTCGACGTGAGCGTAATGCAGGAGATAGCAGAGAACCTTCCAATCACCGAGGGCGTGGCACGCACACTCCGCATCCTGAAGCAGTACGGCTACAAGATAGCAATCCTCTCGGGAGGTTTCACATATTTCGGCCATTACCTGAAGCAGAAATTCGGCATCGACTACGTTTACGCCAACGAGCTTGAGATCGACGAGGACGGCAAGCTGACAGGAAACTACGTGGGCGACATCGTGGACGGCAAGCGCAAGGCCGAGCTGATGCGAATGATAGCTCAGTTCGAGAACCTTAACCTCCAACAGGTGATAGCAGTGGGCGACGGAGCCAACGACCTCCCGATGCTGAATCTCGCCGGCCTCGGCATCGCGTTCCACGCCAAGCCAAAGGTGAAGGACAACGCCCAGCAGTCGATATCATCCATCGGCATCGACGGCGTTCTCTATATGCTCGGATTCAAGGATTCGTACATCGAGAAGTAATTTTTAGATAGAACGCGGATTTAGCGGATTTAGCGGATTTTCACAGATTTTTTTAGATTAATATTTAAAATCTGCGTGAATCCGCTCCATCTGCGTAATCAGCGTTCCATTACAATAACATAAATCATAAAATGGAATACGGTTTTACAGAAGAGGACGTAATGAAGGCACTGGGCCTGATTACCAATCCTCAGAATCAGAAAGACATCGTTACCTCTGGCCTCGTGGACAAGGTGGTGCTTGGCAACGAGGGCGTGGAGGTTTATCTGAAGATAACACACAGCACCAAGCCTCTCGTTAACTCGCTTCAGAAGGCAGTGCGTCAGGTAATTGCGGCTGAGATAAATCCCGAGGTAAATATCGAGATCTACGTGGAGAACATTGCTCCAGCCAATGCCAAGAAACCAGAGGAGCAGAGGATTCCTTTGGAGAATGTAAAGAACATCATCGCAGTATCGTCAGGTAAGGGCGGTGTAGGAAAATCTACCGTTACCGCCAATCTCGCAGTGGCTCTTGCAAAGCTGGGCTACTCGGTGGGCCTCATCGACGCCGACGTTTTCGGTCCATCAATGCCAAAAATGTTCGGTCTGGAGGATTACCATCCTGAGGCTATCAAGGTGGACGGCCAAGACCTGATAATCCCAGCCAAGAAATACGGCGTCAAGATTCTCTCGATGGGCTTCTTCCTCGACCCCGAGAATCCCGCAATCTGGCGCGGACCTATGGCCAGCAACTTCCTCAACCAGATTATCAACGACGGCGACTGGGGTGCTCTCGACTACTTGCTCTTCGACCTGCCTCCAGGAACATCAGACATTCACCTCACAGTGGTAAGCACTGTTAAGCTCCGTGGCGCCATCATCGTATCCACACCTCAGCAGGTGGCCATCGCCGACGTGGTGAAGGGCATCAATATGTTCCGCAACGACAAGGTTGACGTTCCAATCCTCGGCATCGTGGAGAATATGGCGTGGTTTACCCCAGCCGAACTGCCCAACAACAAGTATTACATCTTCGGCAAGGACGGCAACAAGCCCATCGCCGAGAAATACAACCTCGAGCTCCTGGAGCAGATTCCGCTCATCCAGTCGATCTGCGAGAACGGCGACGAGGGCAAGCCATCAGTCCTCGACGACAACGCCCCCCAGGCAAAGTACTTTATGAACCTCGCCAAGAAGGTGGAACAGCAGTGCGAGATTACGCTGTAAGCGATATAAACAAAAATTACCACGAATTATCAAAAATCAATCAATAATTTTCTTTGACAGTATTTTTGGGGATAATTCGTGGTATTATACAAATATAGCAAAATGAGCAAAGTCCAAATAAACAATCCTCCAGTTTACACACTTACAAACAAGGCGATTGACTTATCTATGCAGATTTCCGAGATTATCGGAGAGCTGAAAGGGAGGAATTATTTCAATATGGACTTCCATTTGCGCAAAAACAACCGCCTGCGCAGCATACAGTCGTCGCTTGCCATAGAAAACAACTCGCTGTCGCTTGAGGCCGTAACCGACATCATCAATGGCAAGAGAGTATTGGGCAATCCCGACGAGATTACGGAGGTGAAAAACGCCTTCGACGCATACGAGCTCATTTCGGAATATGATCCATACAAGGTAAAGGATTTTCTATTGGCGCACAAGAAAATCACAAACACTCTTGTATCAGAGTCAGGCAAATTCAGATCTACCGGCGTAGGAGTTTTCGACGGCACAAAAATGGTTCATCTTGGGGCCGACTACAGATTTGTGCCAGACCTTATAAAGGACTTGCTCAACTGGGCAAAAATCTCTGACGTTCATCCTCTTATCAAAAGTTGCATAGTACATTTCGAGATAGAATACATTCATCCCTTTGTGGATGGAAACGGAAGAATCGGACGTCTCTGGCAAACCCTGATACTTACCAAATGGAACGAATTGTTTGAATGGGTTCCCATAGAGACAATAGTTTATGAGCGTCAGCAATTATATTACGACACATTGCAAAAATCACAGTCGCAGGGAGATTCCGCTCTTTTCATAGAGTTTATGCTCCAAGCCATTCTCGACGCAGTGAAGGACCTGACATCATCAAAAATTACCGATATTTTTACCGATAAAATTACCGATATTCTTACCGATAAAGATACCGATTTCCTGATGATGATAATGGGATACATAAAACGCAACGGCTTTATTTCCAACGCCAAAGCCCAATCGTTGACCGGGAAATCATCAGAAACCGTAAAGAAATATTTCGTTAAATTCGTAAAACTTAACCTCCTAATCCCCAAAGGCGAAAACCGCTCAAGGGTTTATGAGTTGAATGAGGAGATGCTGAGGAAGTGATTGCATATTTTTTCAGCTGATACATTATTACGTGCGGAAAAGTGTGGAGTTGCTACACAAATCCGCACGAAATGGTGAAAGCGATGAAATTTTATGCAATCAAATGAATTCTATTTCACTCATTAGAGACAATACTCTTGAGTTCCTCAACATCCATTGGCGGATTGGTTCTGTGGACCATTGAATGACAATTAGAACATAATGCACAAAGTTCAGATTGCGGAATTTCGTGTTCTTCTTCATATTCTGCCAATGGCTTTTTGTGATGCACTTCTATAAAGCCTTTGCCTATCTCACCATAGGCCCTTTCGAAGTCAAAGCCACAAACGTAACATCGACAACCAGAATTCTCAATACATTGTTGTCTCGCTTTACGATTCCTTTGTCGGCGTAAAACAATGGACTCAGAAATTCTACCTTCGATATTGGAATCTGTTTCAACTAAGTCAATTTCAGATCTTGATTTTATAGTCTCTTCTATAGGTCTTATATCAATATTGTTCTTGGATGCATAAAACTTGATATAAGAATCTATAGATTTTGATGAAATGTAACCAAAGGGCCCCGCAAGAATCTTGTCGTCTGATTTTATCTTGAGTGAGATTTTTAACAAGTCCTCAATACTATGATTATCATACAAACATTGAAAATCAGGTCTAATATGCTGTCGAATCAATGCAGGAAGATTGCTCTCAACTGCATTGATTATAGTATTCAGCATATTACCCTTTTGACCTTCATTCAAACGGAGATATTTTCTAAACTCCTTATGTACGATTTTCTGTTCTTCTGTCAGCATCAAGCATTACCCTTTTTTATGATAACATAATATAGAACATCCTCATTATTTTTCCAGACACTTACGTTTCCATTTAATGAATCAAGATTCATATATTTGCTATCAGATTTATAACCACCACTAATGCCGTGGTCAGGTCGTATTTCAACCTTGCCTCCATCCTCTGTTTCAATTTTCAACCACCTATGATGATCTGCGTCATTGAATGAATGTTCAGGGTCTATACAAAGAACCTCTTGAAATAACTTATCCGTATAATCATCTGCCATATCTTTATCGGCAAAATTAAAACTAATAGGTGTCCAATCATTGAAGCGTTCATTGTTACATTTTCTCTTGGGCGAATCCAATTGTAACATAACATTATCAATCTCGAACCCAAACAAGCTCTTCATTTCATCAATGAGATACACCAACATCAAACTAGCCAAAGCGCTATTAACATACATATCACTGAACGAAATATCAACATGCTTTCCGCCAACAACTTCTTTGATAGCATCCAAATCCTGAGGCTTTAGAACACTTACAGCTATAGCCTTCGAAAAATAGTTCTGAACTTGGAATGTGGTTGCGGTAGTCAATCCCTCCCGTATAATCTGCGAATGAGAAGTCTCAATTATAGGTTCCTCCTGCTCCTCAAAAGAGAAAACTTCCGTATCAGCAAACACATAAGCTAAATCATCGCCCCATCTGTTTGAGAATGAAAGTACAGAATCGTCATTCGAGAAATATCTGATTACCTTATCAGAAGACTCCGATACGATTGTTGTTTTTAAATCTCCCATATCTTTGATAAGACATATTTCACAATCAGGAAATTTGTCTTTCAAATTAGAAAAGGCTAGTTTGTCAGTTAATGAAGTATGCAATTCAGGATGATATTCAACTCTAATTGCTATCTCCTTGCCATTGCTAACTGCATCCTTGATGATTTTGCCCATTTCAGAACGCACGCTGGTCCAATCTGTAATTGCGTAATCATCTGTCAAATCAGAAACGCAAATTGTGATTTTCTTAACATCCGATTTATTAATCGCTTCCTTAAAAATCGTTTTAGGAGTTTGGTAAACAATTGTTGCGTTAGGACTTGATGCCTTTATTTCCACAGGTACATCTATAGTCCTATTCTTCTGCTTGTTAAACCAATCTAATACTTTGGATTTAGACAACAATTTTGCATAGCGATAATTGTTGCGATCCACGAGACATCTTGTACACGCACCGCCATCAATATGACAATTACATGGACTATCTTCGAGAGATTGTCTTGCAATATCAAAAACTTCTTGACACAAAACGGGATTAGCAAGTCTTAAAGAATAACCGCATCCTCCCTTTGCTGTGTCGTACATAAATAATATCCAAGAGTCAATTTCCTGCTTAATTCCGAAATCAATTTCGCTTTCATCGATACCCTCACTCTTGGCTAATGCCCGTTTCAAAATAACACCAAGAGAATATACTAATTGTTCATCATTCTCATATTCAGAAGAATCAATATCCTTCTTGAAACGCAATACAGAGTAACAAGTAGGATGATTTCCTGTGAATACTACATGTCGGGCAACATCACCATTGTTGGCCTCACAATAATCTCCCCAAAGTTTTTTATGGCCCGGTCTTACAACATAAGGGATACTATCATTAGACACATTGGGAGAGTACTCAATAGCAGCACGACCACAACGCTTGCAGAAGGCAAATCCATTACCATTGGCTACATTGTAGAAAAGAATGTTTCCATTTTCTCCACTACTGATAATTTCGCACATACTAATATCAATATGTCTGCTCCAATCTGTTTCAAGCAATACTGGACGTATATCATAATAATGCTTTTCGGTCCTTTCCTCTCTTGAACTATCAATATTCTGATCCGTTCTGAAACCGATTGGCTCGTAAGCGAGTGTATACGAACCATGATCCCTGTCAATAATACTGTGATAGGGATTTCCACAAGTACATACCTCTCCCTCTTTTAATTTAGCTTTATACAATGTACGACCGCAATGAGTACAATGGTAAATGCCTCTGGTCCTGGTCTCTTCTTTGTAAGCTCCTACCAAAGCAATACCAGCTGATACATAGTTCTTCTCGTTCACAACAACAGTTTGTTCTGGTGCGTACTCATTTAACGCTGTATGGATATCTCTGCTGGCTGTTGAAGAACGTTTTATATCCTCTATCTCTTTTCGAGTCTTATTCAACTCACTTTCTTGCAAACTTCTTTCTACATCGTTCGACTCAGAATCAATTTTGTTCTTCAACTTCTCAGCCTTGTCAAATAGCTTATGTAACCTCATTGACTGATCCCTGTCTGTGAAATCAAATGTGACTACACCAGTAGGCATATTTGCATTAGGAATAAACTGATTGCTGGACAAATAATTCAAAAGGCTTTCTGATTTAATTTTCCTTATCTGATTGCTTATTGCCATCTGTCTGCGAGTATCATTGGCAAACTGGGAAAACGCATCTTCAAGTTCTTTGATCACATCATTATATTCGCTCTGGATATCCTCTATACACTTCTTTGTAATGTTAATAGTATAAGAAGCTTCTGAACCGAATACTTTTTTAAACTTTTGCTCTTCCACCCTATTGGTACTCATTTCATCAAGATAGTTAATGAAAGACTTACAAGTTGAAGTCATGAATTCATCAACTGTTATCGTGGCCTGAATACCTGCCCCATTGCCACATATAAACTGACGGAAAAAGAATGAGTTTATATGTCTCTGGATAATTGTCTGACTAGGACGTACCTTTACCATATGGTTAGCCGTCTGCAATGCCCACATAGGATTGGCAAAAGCAAATTGCCCAACAGGAGTATTATTGCAAAGAGAGAATGCGATAGACTTGTTTTGTCCCATACGTCCAGCACGACCCACACGCTGCAAATAATTCGCTGCTGTAGGTGGTATAGTATCCATCAAAACTATATCAATATCACCTATATCCACACCCATTTCCATCGTTGTTGAACAATGGAGTACGTTTATGGAAGGATTTTTCTGACTGAAGGCCTTAGTGTATTCCCTCAACAAGTTCTTGGACTGTTGTGCAGAATGTTCAGCAGCAATATAACTAGGCTGACTTTTGTACGAATATTTATGTCGGTCACTCCAAAAACCTTTTTCTTTAAGAGTTTGAATCTCTTTATTGGTTTTCAGCCATTCGTCAACATCGTCGTTCTCTTTAGGTCTAACTGGCATTGTTACAGAATCCTCAGAGCATTTATATTTTGCAAACAATTTTGACGAGATTACCCCATTGATTAGAGGACTGAAACCTCCAAATGTTGTATCAAGGAGTTTCCCTGTTACAGGGCATTCTTTTACTTCCTTGGCCAATTCGATTCTGCAAACATCATTATCCTCGTTACCTGAAAGATCAAGGTAATAACAACCGACGTATTCATTGTCCGGATGATAACGAGAATCATTATATCCTTCCGTATCATCCGCTTTAACGACGCTAAGAATTTTATTTTCAACAAGATCATTCCAAGCATCTTTCATAATGTTGGAAACTAACTTTTTCTTGTCTTGTAAATCAGAAAGTGTAGTAATTCCCAGTTTGGCACAAAGAAGCAGAACAAAGCGATTTTGTTTTGCAGAAACACCATCCTTTGTTTCATCTACACTTGGCCAATGAGTCATCCCTGGACGAGGATCTTCAGGAGCGGTAACAGGTTTACCTATATTGGAATCCCTCACATATTTTCTCTCTGACTCTATTAATGGCTGGATATGATTTCCCCTCCTAAAGAAATAGTCTAACGCGATTTTCAAGAAATCATGCCAATCTTCTTCTGTAATACTTCCACCATATTTGTCTGTGTAATCAGATATGGACGCAGGGCATTTTATTTTTTTTAATGCTGGATACACCAATTTTATCAATCCCATATTCTCTGCATTATTTTCATACAAAGGTTTGCGTCCAATAATTTGTCGCATCAATGCAGCCTTATACGCTCTTTTGTCCGCATCTTTCTCCTTGCCTGCGATATGATAGAACAGATCCTTATCGTATATTTTATCGGAGATCTCATACAATGATAGACCGTTAGGCTTATTCCCCTGCAATGACGAAACTATCATTTGCCGAACATTGTCCGGCAAAGCTAATATTTCTGGAGGCAAAGTTACAGTTTCTGATTTAGCAACAAGTTTGTCGAGCATTCTTTGTCTGCTTTGTATTCTCTCAACATTAATATTGAAAGTTTTTGCAGAAATCGCAGTACCTTGGCGGCTATCTGTAAAAGCTATATATTTACCCCAACTTCTGTCCTTTGGAGCACATTCCTTGAGGAACACAGGAGAAATGGTCTGATTTATAAAATTAATTGGAATACGGAAATGTTTTAAATTCAATCGTTTCCCATTGGCAATTTGTCCACAACTAGGGCAATAAGCACGATTTGTATGATTGTCTTCTGACTTTCTAACCTCTACCCATTTGCCGTTGTTCTCAGGACAAATATCTAGAGTTGACCCCTTTTCGCTATGATTTATATCAAAGGTTGTAAAATCCGACTTTTCTACAGGATTATAGAAGGTTCCCTTGTTGTAAGGCAAAAAGAAGAATGTGGCTGATTCAAATTCATTATAGAACTCACTATTATCTTCTTCATCCTCTTCTGTGTCAATTGAAAAATAGTCGTCTCTAGTTTTGCCTTCGTCACAAGGATAGATTTTTTTTGTATTTCTATCGCTACATCCCATTAATACAAATCCTCCACAACGCTTGCATTGAACTATTTCGAGAAGAGGTTTCCCACAATCTGGACATACCGAAGCCTTATAAGTAGTAAGATGACCATATAAAGGAACAGAAGGATTCTTCCCTGTACAATTATCATTTGCACAAGCATATAATCCATTTATAGCACGCATAAAGAAATGTGCCCTAAGGGACAACACGGGCTTCCCATCCTGTTCGATTTCACAAAGTTGATCCAAAAGACGAAGAGCCTGTAACAAATTTTGTTTATTGTACGACACCTCAGGACACAACCATTCCCATATTTGTTGAAGAGACATTCCTGAAACCACGTTTATCTTTTCACGAAGAGACAATACTCTTTCGACAGCAGGAAGATTGTTGTGTTTCAAATCCAAACTTAGTTTGTTTTTGTCGAGAGGTCGAACCAAACGTTTTCCTCCGATTACTTTTATCTGATCAACAGGCTGTCCTGTTATTGTAGAGATAAACTCAGCCAAAGACTTTGCTCCATCTTCACCTCCAATAGTAGCAGAAGTGCAAGCGAATCTAACATCTTTAGCGCTTACTCCAAATGCTTCTAGAATTCTTTTTATCTGATAGGCTAGTTCTACGGCCGCAGAACCAGAATAACTATGAGCCTCATCAATTACTATCCAACGAAGTTTTCCCTCAGATTCTTTCAACATCTGCTGGTCCTTTTGTCGAACTAGTATATATTCAAGCATACTAGGATTAGACAAAAGAATCGCAGGTCTTGTTCCTGCATTTTTAGAGTCCCTAATATCGTCTCTTGTAGCAACCTCACACGGAAGAATGTCGTTTCTTCCATCAGCATGATATTCTGGAGTATCGCCATTATATACGGCGAACTTAAGCCTTGTAGCCTCACAATATTCCGAAAGTCGCTTCTTTTGGTCCTCCATTAACGCATTAAGCGGATAGAGGAAAATTGCTTGGATAGCATTGGTGTTACCTTGCTCATACAAGTCGCTCAATACAGGATACATAAAACACTCAGTTTTTCCAGATCCTGTACCTGAGGTAACTACGATGCTTTTGCCATCAGCAAGAGTTTTCCAACTTGATGCTTGATGCTTGTAAGGCGCATATTTAGCTCCAATATTAAGTTTCTTTACCACATCGGAATTAAGAGCACTTTTCCAAGAATCATCATTGGTAGGCTCCCAACCAAATGTACTTTGAAAAACAGGCTCTGCCAAGAGAGGCTCTCTGTCAAACAACTCTTCAATTGCCTTTCGCATTGGATGACTGCCTGGTGTCCAAAGCGAATGCAATGCTAGTCGCATATTTTCCTCAGTTTCTTTATATATATTTTCAAACTTCATAGTCTTAATGACTTAATTTGTTGTTTAACGAAATTACAAAATGTTGATTGGATGATTTTGCACAAAAAACTATGCTTCTGCGGTATTTGTCATCCAAGGAGAAAAGATCAATTTTGCCTTGAAAATGTTCGACTACAATGTTAACTCTTTTATATAGCCAATTTTCATTCCTGATCTTTCCCTGCTCTCTATATTTTTCGAAGAATTTTTTTATATCTTCATCAGCATCATCTTGATTGGTTTCTATGTAACATTCGTCAACCATTTCAAGACATCTAGTTTTGTTCGAGGTCTTAACAATATCACTTGCCAAATCAGTGACAATTTCATTTGGCTCTGTACCATAAGTGTCAAGCAGTGAGCAAACACAAAGATCGGTTAGCCACTTTTGAAATTGAGAGATAATCTTAGTTAAACATAGCACAATATTTTTCGCATATTCATCAGGATTGTTAAGAGATGATAAATAACTCATCATTTCCTCACCCTCATGTTTCAAAGCCCATTTCATGAACACCTCTTGAATTATTGAATTGTTCATATCAGTAATAAATAGACTGATATGTGAGATGATACTAGAAATATGAGGTTTCAACCAATACCATTGAAAAGCAAGATCATTGCTAAAAGTCCTCAATTGATCCTTCAAAATGTCAAGTTCATCACTATCCTTACAATTGGAATATAATTGGAATACTAAGCAAAGCAAAGTCTTGTAATTCTGAGCCACACAACTTAATTCCAAAATCGAACTTGCCGGAATGTCATCTTTTTGTATACGATAGAACCAACCTAATATCCGTTTCCACAAATCATCTCCAACTGACGATTTCTGAAGGTTCTCATTAATTGTAGCAATTGCAATCTCCCGATTGTTTGCTCTTGAAGTACGATTCATTTCTCTTGTAAGATCAACCATAGTTGGACAAATACGACCTCTTGTTCTACCTATCAGAAGAGTTTTTCCCCATGATCTAATAGTTTCAGGCAATACATAACCATTAATATCATCAAAAGGCATTTCTATAGGGTCAATGTCAGGCTCATCCATTTTCAACAGTTTCAAAACACCTGAGAAATTAGCCTTTGAATGATTATTGCTAGTTATAATAATTCTGCCATCCTCTTCCTGCTTAGGACGGAATGGAGATTCTTTTATGCAAAACTTAAATACCTTTCCATCGCTAAGCGTAAATTGTACTTTAATTTCCGCCCAAAGCATATTTTGAGCTGTACGATCAAGCATTGAACGAAGTTCTTCTCGTGAATCAAACAATGTCAACAAACTACCTGAATATGGAATGGTTTTTATATAATCCCCATTCTCTTTAACTAATAGTTTACCATCTTTCCATTTTAGTTTTCTCTTTCTGTCACCATAAGAATATTCCGCTATATCTTGTCCTATAAGAAAATATTGATACTTGTCTATGTCAGAATATGGTATCCAACAATCATTTTCTATTGGATTCTCATATATATCAATAATTGAGAAATCCTTAAACGGAGCCCTTATAGACAAAGAGAATTGATTCCTGCTATTCCCATCAGGAGAAAACATGAAGACTATTTTCCTAGGATCACGGCAGTTGTTCTTTCGGATTTCCCATACATCACCAGCCTTCAACTCTCCTTCTTGAGTGTAGACGCGACCATGAGCCCAGTTTACTTTAATAGAGCATACATCCTTATCGGCACTTTGCAAACTGATGGACAACCCGTCTCCAATATTAATAAATTTGATAGGAGTAACATAATTCCCATTAGCATCTATAGCACGTGCATATATTTCACCAAATGCAGGAGTTTCGGTCCAGTTGTTTTGCCATTTGCTTTTGTACAATACACCATTAGACCTTATCTGCTTCCCATCATCCGTGTTACAACAAAGCGCGTACTTACAATTTTCAGCATCGTAGAGAGGCTCAATAACATCAGGCTGATACAAGGCCCGGCTTTGCAATTCAGTCCAATATTGATATGTGTTGGCACCAAAAGTAATAGTTCCATCAATACCTCCTACTACAATATCCTTGTCATACTCGGCAGGAATCCTAACCACCTTCAACTCGGTTTTCTCCCAAAATAACTCTTCTATTTTTAGATAATTATTGTCAAAAATATTCCATCCATTGGGTATAAGCAACAAAGATTCCTGCTTGCCCATTTGATTTCCAAGTTCATACTTGCCATCTATGTTTTTGAAAAGCAAATGAGGTATACTGAAATCAAGATATCCTGTTAGGTATGATTTTTCCTGCTTATGAATAGTAACCGCAATGTTATCTCCATCAGAATACGGATGCTTACTAATAACTGAATAACGGCAAAAGTTGTTAGCATAGTCAAAAGTATCAACTGCCTGTCCGTTTTTGGTCACTTGCACAGAAAAAAAGTTTACACTAGCCAATCCTTGCTCTTCAAGAAAGTCTTTAGGAAACTTCTGAACACCTTTTACAATATATTTTGTTGATATTCTCTTTTCGATACTATCAATACGGAATTCCCAAGAGATAGCAAATGGATGAAGTTGCCTTTTGCGTATTCTTTCCATTTTTGCCAATTCCTTCAAGTACACAAACCAACCATCGGACTCGTTTGAACAATAATATGGCATATTCAAAAACTGTTCTGTTTCTATGCCTTTTATCAATTGTTCGCAATAATCCTTCATACTACTACTATGTGAGGCCACAATACCCAAATTCAGTTCTTCAAAATTAATCCTTCTATTAACAAGTCCACGGGCAAATCTATCCCAAACAGAATTGCTAATGTTTGAAGTTACCAATTTCATAGGTAATCCGCCTTGGTAAAGCATATCGTTCAAATGGTCAGCCCTTCCGCCTTCATATTTTTCAATCTTAAGCAATCTTGCTCCTTTACAAGCAGCTTCATAAAAATAGTCACAAAAATTGACACTTTTCCTTGTGGATTGTAATGCATCATAAACCATTTGCTTACTATGCATACCATCAATATATAAACGTCTCCAATACTCGGCAAAAAATATTGTTGACTCCCTACACACAGACATAAAAGGATTGTCTGAATTTATATAATGAGTTCTCCGTTCAAGCAATTCTCTCAATTCCTTGAATTCCTCCTCAGTAATTTTCAGTTTCCATAATGGCAGAGGACATTTATCAAGCCCCCTTGTATTCAACAAAGATTCAAAAAAAGTCATATTCAGGTTGTAAAAGAATTAGTATTGGCAAATATAAGTTATTTTTATGAAAAACAACCCTTTTTTATCAACTTTTTTGGGAAAATCATCAATTAAATTCATAACTGCATAAATAGCTGAATATTATGTCTGCATTTATTGTAGAATCCATTATAGTAGAATAGAAAGCTTTATTTCCACTACCTTATCTTCCTATAAAGTGAATTCGCATTTGGAGATAGTATGCTAACGCCGGCCAAGCCATTTACATTTTTTCAATCTCCCTTCCACCACTTTGTTTTCCAACGGAAAAATGCAATATTTTTTCCAGCCATTTCTCGTATCTTTCAAAAACAATTTGTATCTTTGCGAAGTATTAACTATTCAATAAATATAAAGATATGGCTCGTCCAATAAGAGAAACTCCAATTCTTGAGGGCTATGACGCCGAAATCTTCCTGAAAAGAATGCAGGAAACCGATAATCTAACAGAGGAGCAGAGAGCAGCCAACAGAGCCAAACTGGAGGCTGAATTGCAAGAGGCTCTTAAATACATCGAAATCTGCATTTGAGAATGGAGAAATTGGTAAAACTGACCCAAGATACTGATTTGTCAGCATTTGACTGTGGCGACGACGACTTGAATGAATTCCTAAAAGAAGACGCAATTCATTTTCAGGAAAAGCACATCGCCAACACCTTTGTCCTAATGGATGAGGGATGTATTGTTGCGTATTTTTGTTTGCTGAACGACAAAATCAGCCGAGTGGAAATCACCAACAGCCGTTGGAAAAGAATCAAGGATAGTTTCCCAGACGGAAAACAATTCCACAGTTATCCATCCATTAAAATCGGACGCCTGGCTGTCGACAAGAACTCCCAAGGGAAGAGCGTCGGCCGAAGGCTAATGAGTATCATCAAAAGTGTTGTGAACAGGAACTCGAATCCTTCGGCATTCAGATTTCTCACCGTAGACGCATATCTATCAGCCATATCATACTACGAGAAATGCGGTTTCGCTCAATTGTCGCAAAAAGACGAGAACGCCCACACAAGATTGATGTATTACGATATGCTTGCTGTGTGACAATCTACAACCCCAGTTTCGTGCAATTCTTCGGCTATCTCATTAGCGTCGCGGTCGCCTCCCCATGAGGTATCCAATTCTGCAAAAGGATCTTCCACAGTTCCGCACTCCAAGTTCTTCCACCTTCGCGTCATCAGAGAAAACCAATAAAATAAACCTCTTTCTTTCCTCCTCGCTTATCAGTTCGAGATTGCTTGCTAATCTTTTAAAAAAATAGCAACTATCCACCTCCCCCCTTTGTTTTCCGACGAAAATTTATTATATTTGCCCGCTAATAAAAATCACAAGAATATGTCCGAAATTGAAGAGGAGGCTCTGGACCTCGAGAACATCCACGTGTATGGCGCGAGGGTCCACAACCTGAAAAACATCGACGTTACAATACCACGAAACCAACTCACCGTAATCACCGGATTGTCGGGTAGCGGAAAGAGTTCGCTGGCCTTCGACACCATATTTGCCGAGGGACGCCGCAGGTATATGGAAACCTTCAACGCCTACGCCCGTCAGTTTATGGGCGGTCTGGAGAGGCCCGACGTTGACAAAATCACTGGACTGAGCCCCGTAATCAGCATAGAGCAGAAATCCACCAACAAGAATCCACGCTCCACCGTGGGCACCATCACCGAGATCTACGACTTCCTGCGCCTCTGGTTCGCAAGGGCCGGAGAGGCCTTCAGCTACGAGACCGGCGAGAAAATGGTGCGCTACACCGAGGACCAAATCTGCCGTCTGATAACCCAGCAATACGGCAGCAAGAAAGTGATAATCCTGGCCCCCGTAATCAAGGGACGCAAGGGACATTACCGCGAACTCTTCGAGCAAATACGCCGCAAGGGATACATTCAGGTGCGCGTGGACGGCGACATCAAGGACATAATCGTGAATATGAAAACCGACCGCTACAAGGTCCACAACATCGAGATAGTGGTCGACAAACTTCAAGTGCCACAGGATTCAGAGACCGGCGGAGGCATAGAGCGTCTGCGCGACTCAGTGAAGACCGCCCTCAGCCTCGGCAAGGGAATCCTTATGCTTCTGAATCACGAGACTGGCGAGGTGCGTCATTTCTCAAAGTTGCTGATGTGCCCCACAACGGGAATCTCCTACAAGGACCCCGCGCCCACCAACTTCTCATACAACTCGCCATCGGGATTCTGCCCTACCTGCAAGGGCCTGGGAATCATCAACAAGATAGACGTCACCAAGGTAATCCCCAACCCAGAACTCTCGATAAAGAAGGGAGCCATAGCCCCACTCGGAAAATATCAGGACAACTTTGTATTCAAGCAGTTGGAGGCATTGGCCGAGAGAGAGGGATTCAGCCTCGACACACCTTTCAAGGATATTCCGGCCGACGCTCAGGATATGGTCTTGAACGGAAGCGCCGAGCCTCTGCACTTGGAGTGGATGAGAATGTACGGATCGTCGCAGTGCACCTACGACGGCGTGATGAAATACCTCGACAACGCTGCCGACGATGAGGACACCGCCGACCTCGCCCTCAAGTATTCCGCTGAGTGTGAGTGTCCTGAGTGTCAGGGCCGTCGCCTCAACAAGGAGGCCCTGAGTTACAAGATAGCAGGCAAAAACATCGCCGAACTCTCAACTATGGATATTGAGGATTTGGGCGAGTTTTTGGCAGGTGTAGATGACAAGTTGACTACCAAACAGAAAAAGATTTCCACAGAGATACTCAAGGAGATAAAGACCCGCGTTGGATTTATGCACGACGTGGGACTGGATTACCTCAGCCTTTTCCGCACGGCCCAAAGCCTCTCTGGAGGCGAGGCTCAGCGCATCAGGCTTGCCACACAGATAGGCTCCAAGTTGGTAAACGTGCTTTACATTCTCGACGAGCCGAGCATCGGTCTGCATCAGCGCGACAACGACAAACTGATAAACTCCCTGAAGACCCTCCGCGACGCCGGCAACTCCATCGTGGTGGTGGAGCACGACAAGGATATGATAAAGAATGCCGATTATGTAATCGACATCGGCCCGGGTGCAGGACGTCTCGGCGGAAAACTCGTGGCCGCCTGCACTCCCGAGGAACTCGTGAAACTCGATACCAAGACGGCTCAATACATCAACGGAACCCTCGACGTGGAACTTCCTCCACAGCGTCGCGAGGGCAACGGCAAATTCCTGACAATAAAGGGTTGCCGAGGCAACAACCTCAAGAACGTGGACCTTACGATTCCGCTCGGCAAAATGGTGCTCGTAACGGGAGTATCAGGCTCCGGAAAATCCACCATAATCAACGAGACCCTGCGTCCGATACTCACTCAGAAATTCTACCGCTCGCTTCAGATTCCCAAGGAATACGACAGCATAGAGGGCATCGAAAACATCGACAAGGTGATAGAGGTTAATCAGGACGCCATCGGACGCACTCCAAGGAGCAATCCGTGCACATACACCAATCTTTTCGCTGATATCCGCGCGCTCTACGCCGAACTTCCGCAATCCAAGATAATGGGCTACAAGCCAGGACGTTTCAGTTTCAATGTGAAGGGCGGACGCTGCGAGGAATGTCAGGGCGCGGGCGTCAAGACCATCGAGATGAATTTCCTTCCCGACGTTTACGTTAAGTGCGACGCCTGTGCCGGCCGACGCTACAACCGTGAGACTCTGGAGGTTAAGTACAAGGGCAAGTCTATTTCCGACGTTTTGGATATGACCATAAACCGCGCCGCCGAGTTCTTCGAGAATGTCCCCAAAATCCTCAAGAAACTCAAGGCCCTGCAGAATGTCGGAATGGGTTACGTAACTCTCGGACAATCGGCTACAACGCTCTCAGGCGGTGAGGCTCAGCGCATAAAACTCGCCACCGAGCTCGCCAAGACCGATACTGGCAAGACTCTCTACATTCTCGACGAGCCCACCACAGGCCTTCACCTCGAAGACATACGCGTGCTGATGCGCGTGCTCAACGCCCTGGTCGACAAGGGCAACACAGTCCTAATCATCGAGCACAACCTCGACGTCGTAAAGTCCGCCGACTACATTATCGATATGGGCCCCGAGGGCGGCAAAGGCGGCGGCCAAATCATCGCCCAAGGCACCCCCGAGGAGATTGTGAAGAAGGGCGTGGGATACACGGCCAAGTATCTGAAGGGAGAGCTGAAGTAAAAGAATTGCATCTAAATCATTCTCATTCGTTCCGAAAAATGTTCTCGATAACAAAAATACGTTCCAATTTTTGTGAAATTTCACATTTTTCGGAACGAATAATTGTAGGATTCAGAGTTTTTGTTGTATATTTATTTACTCAATCCCATATAATCCACTACAAGTTTGTCGATAACAGACTTAATCTTGTTGGCTACAGTGGATTCTATACCGTAGGTATTGCAGAGCGGAATAAATTGCTCTACTGCCAGATAAACCTTTTTGATCTTTTCAATGGGGTTTTCAACAAAATCTTCGGCAAAATCAACGAAGTCGCTTGTTGACAATGCGCTCCTTTTGCCCATCACGCCAATGCTATGTATGTGTGCCGAAGAGTTTTCCCATGTGTTGGCAGAGAACATCACGTCGTATGCTGGGGATAGAGACCAACGGCCTGACTTATCCATCATAAACGAGAAATTCTTGTTGTGGTCGTCTGATATGCCAGCCACATAATTGAAAACCATTCTTATGAATAGTTGGTCTTTGTCTATTTGAGAAAGATTTAGACGATTGGCCAGCCAGAAAATTTTCAGGTAGTCGTCGGCTTGAGGCGAAATTGCCGCAAGTGTCTGACAGAAAACCTTCTTTCCTTCTACACGGTCGAAACGCTCGGTGATGAAATGTTTTTTGCCGTCGATTTCCTTCAGAAAACACGGCATCATATCGATTCCTGCTGCCTTAGCCATTTCGTGATATACCATCTCGATCTCTGAGGTTGGCGAATCGTCTGATTCCTTGAACTTTATGATATAATGTTTGAATCCATTGGGCAAATTCACCTGACTGGAACGGAATTCGTCAGTGTCCTTGTTGTATGCTACCACCGCCTTGGGGCGCATTCCTCCTGCCGAAGTGCCCAGCAATATAAGTTTTTTCATCGTAAGGCTTTCCTTCCGGGACAGCACGGCAGAACTCCTGTCGGCATATATCCTGGATGCCAGATTGGCCAACGACGACATATCTATGGATTCCGTAATATCAGTATGCTCATACTCAGGCTCAAACTCCAACGCACCCATAGCCCGCTTGCCTATATAAAGCAGTTTCAGCAAAGGAAGATTTTCTGATACTTTGATATTGTTGCTGGTAAGCCATTGGTCAAACAGCGAAGAACCCCATTTGTCGGGCAACGCATCGGCTATGAATTCCGGAAGTCCCTGATACAGACTTGAATTATTGCCGTAAAACGACGACGAGAGAGGCTTGCCTTTGGCGTGGGTGATGGGGCAAATGTCGTATGGTTGCTGGGCATATTCATCCGAAAATTGGAATATTGAACAATGCCTGTCGTTGTCCCAACTCAGTTTGCCTATGCATACACCCCATAGATTAACCTTTACTATAATGTTTTCTGCCTTCATTTTGACTTACGTTTGCTATTGAATCTTTTTATGCGTTCTCCTGTGCGCTCGTTTATCAGATACGGAGATTCAGGAAGATCCGGTATCAGGTCCACAATTCCTTCCAACGTGCCACTCACACGCATTATTTTCAGGATTGTGCCTAATGTCAGGTCATTGGTCTTGCCTGATTCTATTCTCTTTATGGTGATTATGGACACACCGCATTTTTCTGCAAACTCTTGTTGCGAAAAACAGCAACTCAAGCGTACAGCCTTGATTTTCCTGCACAATTCCTGTACAATCTCATCGTCGGAAAAATCATAGATTAAATATCGGTCAAAAATCTTTTTCATTGCATCCAACAACCATAAAGTATCATATTTGATACAAAGTTATCTGTTTTTTATCAATCAGCCAAAATTATTTGCTTAGAATTCGCAAAGAAAGTGGACAAATCCCGATTTTTTACAAATTTCCGAGATTTGCACAAATAAAAAGTTTCACAATAACACTATTCGTTTCGAAAAATGTTGTCAACAACAAAAATACGTTCCAATTTTTGTAAAATTTTACATTTTTTGGAACGAATAATTATAAAATTCCGAGTTTTTGTTTTATATTTGCATAGTCAATCAATGAGGTAAAACTATGGAACGATTTGCATATCAAGAACTTTTGACCTGGAAAAACTCTCCAACAAGGAAACCGCTGATAATAGACGGAGCACGTCAGGTGGGTAAAACCTGGCTGATGAAGACTTTTGCCCAAAACGAATACAAGAATCACCTGTATGTCAACTTTGAATTTTCCAAGCAGTTGAGAAATATCTTCGACGAGGATTTCGACGTTAAAAGGATTATCAGCAAACTGGAATTCGCTACCAAACAAAAGGTCTCAGAGACTGACACACTGATAATTCTCGACGAGATTCAGGAGGCAAACGAGGGTATCACCTCATTGAAATATTTTTGCGAGATGGCGCCTTGCCTGCATATAGTATGCGCCGGCTCGCTTCTCGGCATCGAACTCCATAAACATACCTCATTTCCCGTGGGCAAGGTAGATTTCCTGCATCTATATCCACTTACATTCCCTGAATTCCTTTTGGCCACAGGCAACAGCCAAATGCTCGAATTGCTCCATTCAAGGGATTGGGGATTTATTTCTGAATACAAAGACCGTTTCATAGAGCAACTAAAACATTATCTCTATGTGGGCGGAATGCCCGAGGCGGTGCTGGAATTTTCGCAGAGTGGTGATACGGAGAGAGTGCGCACAATACAGAACAACATACTTGAGGCGTATCAGCGCGATTTCTCAAAGCACGCTCCCGACGAGATTGTGCCAAGATTGAAACTTTTATGGAATTCAATACCTCAGCAAGTTACCAAAGAGAACAGAAAATTTGTTTACGGCGTCGTTAAGGAGGGGGCAAGGGCCAAGGACTACGAATTGGCTTTGCTTTGGCTCGAGAATTCCGGAATTATATACAAGTGTCAGCGAACTTCCACCCCGGGCCTGCCACTTTCAGCATATTGCGATCTTAAATCGTTTAAACTCTTCGTTGTAGATACAGGACTTCTGGGCGCTATATGCGACTTGCCAGAGAACATTCTGATTGACAAGAGCCGGATTTTCTCTGAATTCAAAGGCGCACTTACAGAACAATATGTTTATCAGCAACTGAAAGCAGACAAAAAGAACAAGATTTATTATTGGTCGTCTGACGAGGGCAAGGCCGAACTTGATTTCCTTCTGCAACGAGATGGAAACATAATTCCACTCGAGGTAAAGGCTGATATAAACCTGAAGGCAAAGAGTCTTTGGAGTTTCAATCACCAATTCCATCCAGAACGGGCAATACGCACATCACTTGCCGACTATTCGCAATCTGCCTGGCTCGACGACATTCCTCTGTTTGCCGTCAGCGAGTATTTCTGATAAGTTTACAAAAATCTGGATTGCCTTTCTGATTTTTTAATGAAAAACCTATCTTCTGAAAAATCATTTCTTTTCGGAAGATAGGTTTTGTTTTTTTGGGGGCTAATAGAAACACTCTACTTTTTTCTTGTGAAATGTCTGAAGTCGGAGCCTACTGTTCCTGATGCAAATGAAGTGCCGACCAATTGCCATTCCATCTCATTCTTTGTGAGTTTAGTAACCTTATAGGCGCTTCCGGAATAGTCTGACATTTGTGTATTGATATGGAGTACATTCCCCTCAAGATAATACATCGTGGTTTGATAACTGTCTCCTGCAAAAACATCATAAATATGTTTCTCAACAATATCGTCGGACTTGAAATTCCACTCCAAGAAACCGTCCTGCATAAAGTAGGGACAGTCGTCGTAGGTCTCAGTCCATTCTCCAAGAATATTCTCTTGGCAAATTGTCATGTCATCATCCTTGTTGCACCCTGTGGACACAACCGCTACTGCGCAAATTGCACATGCAAACATAGTGTTAGTAAATCTGTTCATAGAATTAATTTTTAGTTTGGTATATTTTCGGTTTGGTTTTACGACGCAAAAATAGTAAAATTATTTTACTTTTGAGGAATTTGGACGAATTTTCATCATCGTTTTCTCCCCTTTTGCAAATACTATATTGCACAATTACAAAAAATCATTATCTTTGCATCATAACTCAAAACTAAATTTATGAAGACAATGAAGAAAAAGAAACTCCTTTCTTTGGCGTTGGGCATGGCTGCAATGCTATCAGCTAATGCCCAGAACCCTTATCTCCCTCTCTGGGAGCACGTGCCTGATGGTGAGCCCCGTGTTTTCGAGGATCCTGACAATCCAGGCAAGATGAGGGCCTACATCATCGGCTCTCACGACGTTAAGTACAACGGATACTGCGGACCTGACATCAGAATGTGGTCGGCACCCGTTGAGGACCTCTCGCAGTGGCGCGACGAGGGAAGCATCTTCAAGTACTACATAGACGGACAGTGGGACATTATGTTTGCCCCCGACCTCGTGGAGGTGTTCGACAAGCAGGTCGGCAAGAAGGTCTATTACCTCTATCCACACTCACGCGGATGGCAGAGAGTGGCCACAGTATGCAAGGGCGACCGTCCAAACGGCCCCTTCACCCCTATAAACCTCACTGAGGACGGCCATAAGTGCGTTGACGGCTCAATGATAGACTTCGACCCATCGGTATTCATCGAGCCTGTCACCAACAAGAAAGATCCCGACTTCGCCACTGGATTCCGTGCATACGTTTTCTACGGATTCCAGCACTCAACAGCCGCCGAGTTAGACCCAAACACAATGTACTCGGTGCGCCCTGGCACTCAGATTCACGACTACTTTATACCTGCATCAGCTGCCTACGGAAAGGTGAAAGACCCAGAGGGCACCAAATACCCAGCCCTCTACAAGGACCAGAACCCAGGCGAGTTCAACTTCTTTGAGGCATCGTCTATCCGTCAGGTCGGCAACAAATACGTGATGGTATTCTCGGGCTACAGCGGACCAGACTACGGACTCGGCTCCACAAACTCGGCCCTGCGCTATGCCTACGGCGACACCCCACTCGGTCCTTGGAGATCGGGCGGTGTATTGGTGGACAGCCGCGGAGTGGTTCCAAACGAGGACGGCACCCATCTTGTAGGCCGCAACTCGGCTCACAACACCCACGGTTCGCTTCAGGAAATCAACGGTCAGTGGTACGTATTCTACCACCGCCCACCACGCGGATTCGGCAACGCACGACAGACCATGGTGGCCCCTGTAAAGATTGAGTGGGACAAGAAGAAGGTAGCTGATGGCGGTCAGGTCCGCATTACAGGCTACGACCCATACGCCGCCGACAATGTTTGGAAGGCCCAGGCATCAGACGGCACTTGCTACACTGGAGCTGAGGTTACCTCAGAGGGATTCCAGATCTATGGTCTGCCCCCTTACAAATATTACTCGGCTGGTATTGCGGCCTACATGAGCGACCAGCAGTGGATGCAGGACAACCACGACAACTGGAGCAACCACATGGACCTCGCAGGCATCAAGAACGGCGGAATCGTGGGATTCAATTACTTCGGTTTCGAGGGTTTGGCAACTGATAGCAAGGGCGTTAAGGCCTTCCGCGGAACCAAGCCAGGCGACGGCGCAACTCTCTGCCTCAACCTGACACCAAGAGTGAAGGATGCTTTCAAGATCCACGTAATGATAGACGGCCCATACGCCAACAGCACCTGGAAGGGCAAGGAACTCGGCGTTATCGAGGTGCCAGCCAACTCGGCAGAGCGCCCTGCAATGTTCACACTCGCCACACCTCAGGTGGAGGGCCTCAAGGGCAAGCACGCCATCTACCTCGTAGTGGAAGGTCCTGAGGTTAAGGAGCCTGAAGTTCCAATGTGGGCACGCCGTCAGGGTCCACAGCGTCCATTCGGACTCATGGATCTCCATGGTATCGGCTTCCAGAACAACGACACCAAGATTGCTCGTCCAGAGGTTCCACAGGTTACCATCAAGGCCGACGGAGTACGCCTCCAGATTCCTGCCACACCTATCTACTTCACCAATCAGAACGGATACGCCGAGGCCAACCGCTATCAGGTTTACGGCAAACTCTCCGACGCTTCAGTTCTTGAGGCAACCTCCAACAATCCAGAGGTTAAGTTCCAAATAGGCAAGATAGCCGACGGCCGCGCCACCATCAAGGCCACCTACCAGGGACAGGAGAAGATTTTCCTGATTAACTAACAGGTTTCAGATTCCAATAAACACTTAGAAAAGCCGTCGCTTTCAGATGAGAGCGACGGCTTTTTTTGTACAAAATAAAATAATTATTCTAGTTACAGAAAATATGCAATATTTTCGAAAAAACTTTTGTAGATGGATGATGACAACTCAGTTTCTAATTAATCTTGCAGTTATTTGTAAAAAAAATAATTGAAAAACATTGCTGTCTCCTCGATATAATTAATTAATTTTGCATGATAAATACGAACAGACAACTTCAATGCAAAAGTTCACAATTGAAAGATTATTTCAAAATGGTGTAACAAAAATAGATAGCAGGACCGATATCTAGTTTGTCATAAGACAAAAAGAAAAACAGACAAGCCTGGAATACACCTAAGAACATGCAAAGGAACAGAATAATCAATCTAAGAACATAATCAGAGATGACAACAAAACCATCACCAGATGCTATCAAAATGCTCAAATCAATCGAAGAGCATTTTCATCAAGCTTTTAATGCCGGTAAATATTCGGCTTTATTTTGTCGAGAATTTTCACACATATTCAAAATTGATCAAGCGTCTCAGATTTCTATATATGGAAGTAATGACGCCTACATTTTTGGATTGGGAGTCATAGATTGTTGGAATTTTGAAAAAAAATATCGAACATATTGAAAATGAAATAAATAAAATAGTCGAGAAAAAAGAAGAATGCATTCAATGGCTTGAGAATTTAATTCCTTTGGTTGAGAAAGACAAAACCGAAGGAAAGGTTGACAATGTTTTTGTTGAGTTGTTCTATCAAACCTTGGAAGAAACTAGAAAATGGAGGAACGTAGAAGATGGAAATTATGCATATATGCCAATTGTTGTAAAACATCTTAAAGGAAATACTTCCTCTGATTATAAAACAATCAAACAAGATCTTTGTATCGGAACTGAATTGAGAAAACAATGCAACATTTCAGAGGACCTTTATCAGCAGTTTTGTGAATGGATAGATTTGCCCTCAACAAAAAAGAAATATGGCAATCGCCGTTGGAATGCTATGAAAGAAAAATTGACATTAAGAGGGCGAGATTGGTTCGGATATGGTGAGATAAAAGACATTGAATATGCAAAGAAAGTTATGTCCGAAGTATTCTATCCTGATCAGGAAGAATATTACAAACAATTGGAAAAATGGGCTGAAAGTGAGATAGATGACAAGGACTGTTCGAAATGGATTAGCTCTTTTCTTTGGAAAGGAAGAATTATGCCTGTACGTCAAGTTCAATTACTCAAATTTAAAGGTAATCTTGAAAAGGGAAAAACATTTCTGTTGTCTAAGTATGAAGAAAAGTTAGAATGGGATAAAAAGAAACAAAAAGACAGAGAATATCGTCATAGTTCCATATTTGACACCTTTGACCAAAATTATAACTCCTTCCAAGAAATTTGGACAAACCTTGAAAATAAGTACTCCCTATTCCCTATATGTATTTGTTCTAATGTTGCTGAAAACGATTATCCAAAATTATCAATGTTGGGAGACTGGACCGATGGAATAAAATTGCAACATGATACTGTTCAATTCAGCTTATTGGTTCAAAATATGACTCTGGCATCGACCAACCGCTATTTCTACACCTACAGAAGTAAATACAAGAAGAGTAGCAATAAGTTTATCATATATAGTGATGAATCCTTCAAGCTAATTAAAGAGTATTTGCAGGAAATTATGCCTGAGGTGTCTTTGAATGAAAATATCGTTGGATGTATTACATTAATTGACTACAAATCAAATTGTCAAGCGAATGGTATTACTGCCTTATTGAGTTATTTAAAAGAAGATTATTCAAAATCGCCCAAGGTATTGACAAAATTTGATAGCAACAAATATAATCTTGCATCAAAGGGATTTCAGAACACGGTCGGCTATAGATTGTTTACAAATGCAGTTATGTATCATATAGCAAAAAAGATCGGATTGTCTATAAATCTACCATTAGGTGAAACTATATCGGATTCAGACTTCAAGTCATTGATAGAAAATATAGAATCAAAAATAGACAATTTCTCGTTCGAAGATCGATACTTGTGCCATTTTATAGACACACAATACAAGTTTCCTACGGATCAATCAGATTTTCTCGATGTTTTCCGTTTTAGCAGAAGAGTTAATCTGTTCCATAATGTACAACATCACTATTCTACTCCGATCTTTCAAGAATGGCTATTTCCTTATGGAAAAATTGTTTACCAATACAATAATAATGAGTTCAAAAAGAACACAGAATCTGTTGGTGGCGATTTTTACAAATGTGGGGATGACTTAAACTTATGGTTTGACAAAACTAATAGGCACTTTTTGTTTAACCTCAGAACTCTATGCTATCTTAACTGGGTGTTTGTATGTAATAAAACTGGAAACATAAAAAAGTTATCAACCTTATGGCTGTATAAAATTCTATATAATTGTCATTGGGAAGCATATCAAAAAGACAAAGCCTTCTTCGCTTCGATATTGTATTATACGTTAATTCAAAACGAGAGAATGTTTATAATTTTGATTGACAGATTTTTAGAAATAGACAACAAGGTATTGTCTGGTAAATATAACTCGGCAACTATTTTCTATCATCTGGTTAGGTATTACAGTAATGGGTTCAAGGGTCTTGGAAAAGATCTGTCATATAGCCAACTAGATTTTTTAAATGATGGCATGAAAAAACATAAATTGCTCAATCTATTTAGCAAGAATCGTACTTGTAATACTAGTATTAATGATACTGAGATCATTGAAATTGCGTCAAAACTATATGATTTCATCGCGAATAAGTTAAAAGGTGATATCCATCCACATTCAGAAATATTAGAGATTTTTAAAGATATGAAACCTTTCGACATTCCCGATAACTTCAGATATGAGAGAAAACAGTTTCATAGTTATAGAGAATACAAGTGGAATTATTCAGGAACATATGCACATGATGTAATGGGATATACAAATGATGAAATAGATACAATTTTCGATGGAGATCCAGATGCGTATTGGAATATCGATTAGAAAAACATCTAATACTCAGATCATATAGTATGAATTGGCAACAACATAAGCAAGCCCACTGATATTGAGCGGTTACACAAAATGTCAGTGGGCAATTGTATCCCCCCAAAAAAAGAGTTACTATAAGGAATATTTTGAGAAACACAAATATCTTTGAATGCTCAGTATCTGGTTTCTTGAGCGTACCCTCCGTTTTCTCCATAATTTGAAGGGTTCGTGGCAAAATAAATTTTTTGCCCAATTCCCACAAATACCTTATCTTTGTAGCAATCAAAAAATCATAAATCGAAAATCACTATGGTAACAATTGCAAATCCGATATACGACTCAGTCTTCAAGTACCTGATGCAGGACACGAGAATCGCAAGGCTGTTGATAGAGAATCTTTTGGGATATCCTGTAGAGGATGTCGTGGTAAAGAACAACGAGTTCATTTTGATAGATATAAGTGAACTCAAGCTCAGCCGTGTGGATTTTCAGGCCAAGGTCAGGATCTCTGATACTGAGACTCAGCTTGTTACCATAGAATTGCAGAAAGCTTTCCTTGATACCGAGTATATGAGATTCCGTCGCTATCTTGGCGAGCATTATATCAACAACGAGAACTGCGTCTATAAGACCGTTGAGAAGATAGATCCCAAGACGGGCGAGAAACACTTGAAAACCGAGGAATATCCCAATCCAATAATACAGGTTTACCTCCTCGGTCACAACCTTCCCGAGATAGAGAATGCAGTCTCCAAGAGTCAGCTGAAATTTGTGGATCTTGACGGCAACGAAGTGAAGGATGCCGGCAAGTCGCTATTTGTAAAGAGTCTTACCCATCAGACTATAATAGTTCAGATTAAGAAACTGCCTCAAAAACCTATGCATAAATTGGAGGACATTCTCTCAATCTTCAATCACGAGGCCATTTTCCAAAACAAGGAGGAGCAGACCGTAAAAATAGAGGACTACTACGGCAAGTCGGAGGAATATCAGCTGATGGCCCGCCGCCTTCAGGAGGCCGCCGTTGACGCTGAGGTCCGCAAGATGATGAAAGAGGAAGACGACCTTTGGCGAGAATACCGTCTTATGAAAGAGAACGAGCGTCTGAGGATGCAGGCAGCAGAAGAAAGGGGTTTGGAGAAAGGCCGTGCGGAGGAGAAACTCGAAATGGCCCGCAAGATGAAAACAATAAATATGCCTATTGAACAGATAGTCGCCATTACCGGCCTCTCCGCCAACGAGATTACCGCATTGTAACCTTCTTATATCCCCGTCGTCCCCAGACGAGAACGAAGGCGAAGAGCAGTCGTGTGCTGATTATCCATAATGCTGATATTCCCGTAACGGCCATTACTATGGTATCCTCCAGCATGGAGTGATTCATTATCAGGTGATAGTTTACGTCGTTGGCGTCCTTGCGGGTGATGAGGCCCTTGCTCTCCAGATCCACCATTACGGCCGATCCGTAGCTGATGCCTAACACATTGCCCACCAGCCACATGTACGACGATTCTCTTGGCAAGCCCATCACTGTCATAAGCGGGGCAAAGAACCTCGACATTGGCTTCAGCCAGCCGTAAGCCTCTATCAATCGCTGGATGAGCATTAGCGAGTAGATTATCGCAAACACCATCACGATTGTCTTCAGCTGAGACAATCCCCACTGAATCATCACCTCGCTGAAAGTGCTGTCGGTGGAGGCGCCAAGATATGTGTAGGCCTCCTGCATCTCGGGCAAAAGCATGTTGAGGTAAAACGCCGCCACAAAGGCCATAACTATTCTGATGAGGCCCATCTTCCAGAACGACGATCCCGTCTTCCTGTTTATCGAGCATTCCATTGGCAACGCGTGACATATCAGCACCATGATGCCGACTATGGTGGCCTGACGCAGTGTCATCGGGATGGCCATCATGGCGGCCACTCCTGAATACGTGCCAGCCATGGCGCCCGACACAAAAACTATCGCCGCCTCGCCAGGCAATCCCATGGCGCTGAACACGGGATTCAGGTACCCAGCCAGCCACGCCAATATTCCAAAATACTGAAGCAATACCACAGCTAATGATATCGGTATCATAAGTTTCAAGAGCCACGACGCGCTCTTCCATGTGCCAGGCACAGCCTGACGGAGACTCCACAAAATCTTGTTCCCAGTAACGAGTTCGTTGTTTTCTGCCATTTTTATTATTGTATTTTTCGCACGGCAAAGGTAAATCAAATAATCCGTTATATGTGTTACCTTTAAGTGAACATTACATATACTTTTGCACAATATTTGAGCGTTAGAAACAAAAAAACAAACATATAAAAAATCATGAAAAGAATTCTTGCATCAACTTTTATTGCGCTGTGCTCATTTTCGGCAATGGCGCAGGTGGAAAACGAGCCTGAGAAGGGCTTCGTGATAAGCATTTATGATACCGACGGCGATTTCACCAATGTGCGCGCGGGAGCGGGTGGCGCTGTGGTGGACAAGTTGAAGACTGGCGAAACCTACAACTTCATCATCAGCGACGGCCTCAGCGACCAGAACGGCTGGGTGAAGATCCCTAACAGTGTGGTTTACAAGTACGACGACTACGGCGAGGGCGAGCCATTGAGCCATTTCGAGACCAAGCTGAAAACCTCAGCCACTGGGTCCACAACTCGGTGCTTCAGGTGTATAGCACTAACCTTGGAGTTACAATGCACGCGGAGCCTGCCAAAAGTTCCGCCATCAGCTACGAAATATCATATCAGATAAAACTCCATCCGCTGAAGGCCAAGGGCGACTGGCTCTACTGCAAGACTTGGGACGGCAAGCATCAGGGCTGGGTAAGCAAGGACGAGATTATGGTGCCATACCTCAAAGTCGGATCGGAGCCAGGTCGTTCTGTGGGCCAAGGAGCTGCTGGG
>JAZUEG010000523.1:0-2527 GCA_045640025.1 Bacteroidales bacterium | reverse complement strand
ATTTCATAGTCAATATGTTAGGCGCAATAGCCGCATATTCATTGTTTCCTAAGAAACCTGAGATCAGACTTGAGAAGCAACCTTATTCAAACCACGGTCAGCTTTGTTTGTTTTAACTTAGAATTCGTCGAACTCACGTTATATTATATATAGTGTGTATTGGCTACATTCCAAATGCGTAATAGCTTACCTTGCCGTTGGGATATACGCCGTCGATGTATACACCGCCGCTGATTCCCTTGATGGCCTGGGCGGCATCGCTGGCCGACTTGATGGCCTTGCCGTTTATCTTGGTGATTATGAAGCCTTTTCTGAGACCTGCGCTCAGGAACTTGCCGGGCTCTATCTCGGCTATCTGCGCGCCTCCGTTTATCGAGAGCGATTTCATCACATCCTTCTCAGGGTTCTTGAGTGTGGCGCCCAGCAGATTTATCTCAGCCTCCTGCGCATTCAGCGATGTATTGTTCATGCGGTCCTTGAATGTAATCTGGCATCTCTTGCGCTCGCCGTTGCGTATGTAGTCGATGGTGGCCTTGTCGCCGGGGCGGAATGCCGAAACTGCCTCCAGAAGCTCTGGAGTTGTGTTTGTTGTCTTTCCGTTGATGGCGGTTATCACGTCGCCCTCGGCCATTCCTGCATCGTATGCGGCCGAGTTTTCCACCACGCCGGCCACGTATACGCCGTTCATGTTTTTCAGTCCGTGCTCACGCGCTATCTCCTCGGTTACATCGCCGATGTTGATTCCTATTACCGCGCGCTGCACCTTGCCGTATTCCTTGATGTCAGCTATCACCTTCTTTACTATGGATGTGGGCACTGCGAATGCGTATCCGGCAAAACTTCCTGTCTGCGATGCTATGGCGGTGTTGATGCCCACAAGCTCGCCGTTGGTATTCACGAGTGCTCCGCCCGAGTTGCCGGGATTCACAGCCGCGTCGGTCTGTATAAACGATTCAATGGCTCCCTTCCTGGTATCGAGGATGTTGATGTTGCGGGCCTTGGCGCTTACAATTCCGGATGTTACTGTGGAAGTCAGGTTGAATGGGTTGCCTATGGCCAGCACCCATTCGCCCACCTTGAGGTTCTCGCTGCTGCCGAACGGGATGGCCTTCAGCGAGTCGGCGTCTATCTTCAGGAGCGCGAGGTCGGTGGATGGGTCACGGCCTATCAGAGTGGCCTCGTATGACCTTCGGTCGTTCAGTACCACCTCTATCTCTGTGGAGTTTTCTATTACGTGGTTGTTGGTTACTATGTATCCGTCGCTGCTTATTATCACGCCCGATCCGCTGGCCTGCGCGCCGTTGTGCGATCCGCGGGGCAGTCCGAAGAAATATTGCAGAAACGGGTCGTCGTATCCCTCCTGGTAATATTTGGTCTTTACGTGCACTACGCCGTCTATGCAGTTTTCGGCCGCGGTGGTAAACTCTGTGGGAGTGGCCGATGTGAAATATGTGGGCATGGATACAAGTTGGCCATTAGCTGGCTCCTCTACCGCAATCTTCTGGCTGTCGGCCGAGAAAACACTGCTGATGGCATATCCGGCTATGCCGCCGGTAAGTCCTAATGCGAAAATTATCGCGCCTGTCTTTGCGTTGATTGTCTCACTCATTTTGCTATAATTTTTTTTGTTGTTAGTATTCCGTAAAACTGATGCGCAAATATAGACACAGTTTTCTTACAAAAAAAATTACTTAACACGGCTTAACATACTTTGTACGTAGTTAAGAATGTGGCGCTTTTTAGATAAAATTAATGAAAAAACAATCCCTGTATCAGCTCAGTCCTTGTACTGGTATGGCCTCGAGTCCTTTTTCTGTGCCTGCTCCAGCGATGCGTTTTTCTGCGCGGCTATGTCGTCCAGGTACTTGTATACTTGGTCGCCGCTTATGGTTATCTGCTCGTCCTGGCTGTTTTGGGCATTGCCGCACGATGTGGTTATGGCAGCTGATAGCGCAATCAATATCAGCGCCGCGGTTTTAAGTAATAGCTTCATAATGGTATCTGCAATAAAAATGGTTTTAAACTAAGTGTGTCTTTTGTCCTTTTTTTCTCGTATAGAGTCAAGTTGTTTTTCTTTCCGCTGTAAATGTAAAAAATTAAATTATGGATTACAAATTTTTGCCATCTTTTTTTTATTTTTTTCAGCTGATACGTTAATAATCAGCGTGCTCTCCTTGTTCTGGCCCCCGCAGGTGTATTATTATTCATTGTTTCAGCTAATGGCAATATGAATTTTTGCCAAATTTTTGTTAACAATTTGGTAGTTACTAATAAAATACCTACTTTTGCTGCATAAATCTAAAATTGGATAATAACGAATATTCTAATACTAAATGAAAGGATTCAAGATTATTGTTTTGGCAAAGCAGGTGCCTGACACACGCAATGTGGGCAAGGACGCCATGACTGCCGAGGGTACAGTAAACCGTGCTGCATTACCCGCCGTCTTCAATCCAGAAGACCTTAACGCCCTGGAGCAGGCTCTCAGACTCAAGGAGCAGTTCCCCGGCTCAACAATCTCGGTTGT
>JAZUEG010000522.1:0-2863 GCA_045640025.1 Bacteroidales bacterium | reverse complement strand
ATGTATCTGCGTCCCTCATATTCATGGATGTCGGATATGTATTTCTCCACCGACAACGACGCCAGCCTCCATCAGGATGCCTATGGCATAGCCAATTTGTCGGGCGGTGTCATTATCTCCAATGGAAAGGTGGCATTTGATATCAGCGTATTCGGCAAGAACATCCTCGACGAGAAATATCTCATCGATGCCGGCAACGTGGGCCAGATCTGGGGATACCCTACATTCATAGCCGGAGCTCCGTCCATGTACGGAGTAGGCCTTAAGATTAGTTTCAAATAACATGATTTTTTTTATATTATGAGAAAATATACTGCACTTATTATATTATCTATTATGATGCTGTGCGCCGTATCCTGCGAGTTCGATGATGTGGACGAGGTAAACGAGCGCAATAATTCCCATATTGCCGACAAGCCCGAGCCTGATGTGCCGGATTACGACAAGCTTCCAGAGCTCAAGATAGCCGTGGTGCTTCCTCTCGACAATAGCTATCGTCCTCGTTTCGAGCGTGTTGCCATCTGGGCATTCGATAATATCACCGAGGCCACCAAGGGCGTGTCGTTCAACGTGGCCCCCGAAGATGTATCCGGCATCAAGATCAATATCGAATGGTTCGACGAAAACGTGATAGACGCCGAGCAGCTTGCACGCGAGCTTTCGGTCCGCAAGGACATCTCGGCCATCATCGGCCCTATGTTCTCGTCCGATGCGCAGTATTTCGCCCTCGAGTGCGCCAAGACCGGCATGAACATCCTCCTGCCATGTACCACATCATCGGAGGTGGTGCGCAAATTCTCAGGCAAGCCATGGTTCTGGTCATTTGCCGAGACCGACATCCGCCAGTGCCAGGTGATGCTGGAGACCGCCGTCAACGACCTCAGCTGCAACAGCGTCTCGCTCATTACATCCACATCATTCTACGGACAGACCTTCCTGAACTGGCTGCCATTCGAGGCCAGGGAAAAAGGTCTCTCGCTCAGCAATGTATACCTCTACGACGACGCACTCAGTCAGCAGATGGCCGAGCAGGCTATGAATCAGTCCGTTGAGGGACAGGCCATTATAGGCATCGCATCAGAGGTAAGCGATGTGCTCACCATACAGAACGCCGTCATCAACTGCAACCCCAAGGGCAAGGTGATACTCAGCGATATCGCCATGGACCCATCGCTTCTCGACTTCTCGGCACTCTTCCAGGGCGCATTGGGCATCGGCATCACCGCCGACGAGAATTCCGGATTCCTCGACGAGTACATACAGAAATATTCGCAGGAGCCCACCGAAGGCGAGTGCCAGTTCTACGACGCATTGGTGCTCATGTCGCTCGTGGCCGCCAACCTCTACGACCAGGGATTGTACGATGCCCAGACCGAGAATTCGCGCCAGTCGGCAGAGCCATACCAATACAACGCCAAAGTCTCCGAGACATTGGCCAAGATACTCGCCCCAGGCAGCGGACAGGAACTCTTCCTCACCAAGACCGAAGATATCAAAACTACTGTAGAATCAGGTACATACAACATCAGGGGAGCCAGCGGACACATTGATTTCGACAAGGCCAACCGCTCGTCGGTAGCACATTCCACATATCAGCTCTGGACCATCCAGGACCGCGCATTCTCCACCCTCAAGCTCATCCAGGAGACCCCAATGTCAGTCGACGCATGGGAAGCCGAGGTCACAAAGATTCAGGATATCCAGACAGCTGATGTCGATATAGAATACCAGCCCCTCAGCGATCAGTGGGCATTGCTCGTGGCCGGCAGCCAGCAGTGGAGCGATTACCGTCATCAGGCCGACGTGCTCATGGTATACCAACTGCTCAAGGAAAAAGGCTTCCCCGATTCCCACATCATCCTCATAATGGAAGACAACATCGCCACCAGCCCCGAAAATCCATACCAGGGCAAAGTGCTCGATTACAGCGGAAACAACCTCTACGACGGAGTCCATGTCGACTACAACCTGTCGGACCTCTCAGCCTCCGACATCAGCGACATACTCTCCGGCCGCAAGTCCGACCGGCTCAGCAAAGTAATAGAATCCAACAACACACACAACATATTCGTATATTGGTCGGGCAACGGCAACAACAACGAGCTCACCCTATCATCCAACAACATCGGATTCACCAGCGGCGACTTCATCACACTCATGCAGAACATGAGTCAGCCCAGCCGCAAATACCGCAAGATGCTATGGCTCGTAGACGCATCGCACGCCGAATCGGTCACCAGTATAGCTGATGGCCAAAACATCCCGGGAGTCCTCTGCATCAACTCATCCGCCGCACAGGAAACATCATTAGCCGACCAGTGCGACTTCGACGAGATACAGCAGACCTACCTCGCCACACGATTCACCAAAGTATTCGTGGAGCAGATGCGCAAAACATCCGCCAGCACATATTATAGTATATACGAGAACCTGGCCAAATACACATCAGGCTCCCACGTCAACATCTCCAACGCCGATAGGTTCGATAACCTCAAGACCAGCGACATCAGCGAGTTCATCATCTACCGCGCCCGCCAATAATGCACATCAGAATATCAGTTTCAGCTGAAACAATAAAAATGCAGCCTCATATCAGCTAATGGCGCACAGCCATAACTTCCATATTTTCAGCTGAAACAAAATATTTTGAAAAAAACATTCAAAAAGATTTTGCAAAACCGAAAACTTGCCATAACTTTGCATCCGCAATCAGAAATGAAAGCGACGCTATTTGAACATAATGACAGCAAGCACAAGGCGTAAAAATTAATACAAGGAACTTAATCAGCGCGAGCTGATTAAAGTACGACCCCTGAAACAGTCAATAACGAACTCCGAAATAAAAATTTTATACAACGAAGAG
>JAZUEG010000521.1:0-4256 GCA_045640025.1 Bacteroidales bacterium | reverse complement strand
AATCCACATATCGGGTGATGTTGGTCTTCACGCGGTCCTGCGGGCGGAGCGGAAAACCGTCGCTGTGGATCCTGACGCCCTGCTGTGAATATATGCCGCTTATCTCGAGCCACGATTCGTATACCAATGGAATGGCAAGATGAATGCCCGGGCACACACCTATGCGCGGGTCGGAATCCTTGATGCGGTTGCGCCCCACGAGATTGGTGAAATTGGCGCCCATGCTGAATCCTACATTAACAGACTGCGCGTCGCTCATCAGGCTGATAATCATCAATGCCGAGAGTATGAATAGTTTTCTGTACATATATTAGCCTATAGTTTGGTTCTTACTCTATTTACCTTATTTTGATAACGGATTTTGCCTTGCAAAATTATCAAATATATGCAAAAAATATGCTAATAAGGCGGAAAAAAAATAATTCACAATATTAGCAAAAAATAACGCAAAACAATTTGTGAAAATCAAAAAAAATGCTACATTTGCAACGCAATTAAAAAACACATAAAACAATTTATAATTTTTCATTCAATTTTTTAATATGAACATCTATATTGCAAATTTGAGTTACGAAGTTACAGACGAGGACTTAAGAGATCTTTTTTCCCCTTATGGAACAATCAATTCAGTAAAAGTAATCAACGACAAAGAGACCGGCAAATCCAAAGGTTTCGGCTTTGTAGAGATGCCTAACGACGAAGAAGGCCAGGCAGCCATCGACGCACTCAACGGCCAGGTAATCCATTTCGACGACGACACCGAGCCCGCCGAGGAAAAAGAGATCAAGGTCTCTATAGCACGCCCACGCCAGCAGAACAATCAGGGCAACTTCCGCCAGCAGAACAACGGTTTCCAGCAGCGCCGCCAGTTCAACAACAACGGCGGATACCGCCAGCAGAACAACGGAGGTTTCCGTCCTCGCCGCCAGTTCAACAACTACAACAACGGCGGATACAACAATGGCTACAACAACGGCGGATACAACAACAATTACAACAACTACAACAACAGATACAACGACCAGAACTTCAACAACGGCAACCAGCAGTCGGAGGAGCATTCTGAGGAGGCCCAGCAGAACAACTTCAGCAACCAGGGCTACAACAACTACAACAACGGCGGATACAACAACGGTGGCTACCGTCCTCGCCGCCAGTACAACAACTACAACAACGGCGGATACAACAACCGTGGATACAACAACAACCGCGGATACAACAACAACCGCTACAACAACTACAACAACAACTACAACAACGGCGGATACAACAACGGATACAACAACCATGGCTACAACAACAACCAGGACAGCCAGGACAACTTCCGCCCATACAACAACCAGCCACAGAGCACACCAGAGGCTCCAGCCTCCGAGAACCCATCGGCTGAATAGCAGAACCACGGCAATCGGCACACGCTGAATGCCCCGCATAACCACAATGGCAGGCGCGCACCCCCACAAAAAAAACACGGATGCGTACCTGCCATTTATCGTATCATCCAACCATGAAAATATCAGTAATATCGCCGGTATACATGGGCGAGGCCACCATACGCGAACTATCGGCACGCATAGAGGAGGCACTGTCATCACTCGCCATCAGCTACGAGATAATACTCATAGACGACCACTCGCCCGACCAATCCTGGGCCGTAATACAGGAACTCTGTGCAGCTAATGGCAATATCAAAGGAATCCGCCTGTCCAGAAACTTCGGCCAGCACCAGGCAATAGCCGCGGGACTCAGCTCCGCATCGGGCAGCTGGGCCGTAGTGATGGACTGCGACCTCCAGGACCGCCCCGAGGACATCCCGGCACTATACGCCAAGGCCATGGAAGGCTACCACATAGTACAGGCCAGCCGCGGCCGCAGCCACGGCCCCGCCGCCAAGAGAATACTGTCGCGCGCATACCACGCCATATTCGACAGCCTCACCGGATCGCAGGCCGGCCACACGGTAGGCAACTTCGGCATATACTCGCGCCAGGTGATAGACGAGTACAACCGCATGGGCGAATACAGCAAGCAGCTGATGGCGCAGATAGACCACCTCGGATTCAGCCGCGCCACAATACCGGCCAGCCGCGACCCACGCCCCGGAGGAGGCACATCATACACCATGGGCAAGCTCACAAGCCTCGCCATCAGCTCCATAACTGCCAACTCCAACAAGCCGCTCCGCTGGGCCGTAAACCTGGGACTCGTGATGTCACTGATATCATTCATGCTGGCCATATACAATATAATAGCCAAGCTATCGGGCATCATCACAGTGCCCGGATACACCACCACAGTATTCTCGATCTGGTTTGTGGGCGGGCTGATACTCCTGATGCTCGGCATCATAGGTCTTTACATAGGCCAGATACTCGACCAGGTGAAAGGCCGCCAGCCATACATAATAATGGACAAAATCAATTTTTGAAATACAGAATAATTTCTTACATTTGCACCACACATATTTAATATACAATATCGCAATCCAATTACTAAACATTATGAGAAAACCAACAACAACCGCCATCAGCTCCACAAGAAATTTAGGGCAGCTAATGGCAAGAAAAATCTACCACCTGCTGGTAATGATGATTGCAATGCAGATGGCATTATCAAGCTGCGGCGAAGGCGACGACAACAGCACCGAAGACACCGCCCCCGAAATCCAGATAGTGAAAACCACACCCGAAAACGGCGCCACCATCAAGGGCGAGGTGCAGATATCGGTGGAGTTCGACCAGCCGGTAAAGATAAGCGTAGGCAAGGCCGTAACCATAAACGGCGACACCAAGATCAACAGCTCCACCATCAGCTACATCAACCAGGGCAACAGCCTGATGATAACCCCGAAATTCAGCACCAAGAAAGGCGCCCAATACGACGTGCTGATACCCGCCGGAGCAGTAAACGGATACAACAAGGATATAAAAATCACATTCAAGGGGCCCGAGGCGGCTAATGCGCCATCAGCTGAGATGCAGAAAAAACTCGCCAACGGCAACGCCACAGCCCAGAAACTCTACGACTACATGCAGAGCATCTACGGCCAGCAGATACTGTCGGGCACCATAGCCAACGTATCGTGGAACCAGGTGGAGGCCGGCCTCGTAAAAGACCTGACAGGCAAGACACCCGCCATGCTCACCATCGACTACATATTCAGCAACCTCACCAAGGACCGCTCCACATGGGAGCAGGCATCCATCTACAAGAACATAGCCCCATACAAGGCCCACTCCGACCAGAACGGCATAGTATCGGCATGCTGGCATCTCAATGTGCCATCAGCTGAAAAATACGCCGCCAAAAACGACGTGAACAACAATGACGAAAAAGTGAGCTGGAACGCCAAGCACTACTTCTCGGCCAAGGAGGCTGTAAAGGCCGGCACATGGCAAAACGAATTCCTCGAGTTCTCGCTCGCAGAGGTGATAGAAGACCTCAGGCTGTTCAAGGAGGCCGACATCCCAGTAGTATGGCGCCCATGGCACGAGGGATCGGGCAACGCCGCCATCTCCGGCAAAAACGCCGACGCATGGTTCTGGTGGGGCATGGACGGCGCCGACGCCTACATAGAGCTCTGGAAATACATGTTCAACAGATTCAAGGACGAGGGCCTCGACAACCTGATCTGGGTATGGACCACACAGACCGGAGTAGACCGCGGCAACCACTGGTACTGCGCCGACGACAGCGACTGGTATCCCGGCGACGAGTACGTGGACATAGTGGCCCGCGATATGTACAACTGCACCAACACCCAGCTCTGCATAGATGAATACGAAACCATAAAGGAACTGTTCCCGAGCAAGATGGTGACCCTGGGCGAAAACGGCGACATGGCCAGGATATCCAGCGTATTCGATGGTGGCGGCACATTCCTCTACTTCATGCCCTGGTACGACTACGATGTCGACAACACATCCAAGGACCTCGACAAATCGCAGCACGCCAACAAGGCATGGTGGAATGATGCGGCCAATAGCGACAAGGTATTGTTCCTGGAAGACCTGCCCAACTGGAGAGAATAAAATTTATACAAAAAAATACCATCAATTATTTCTATTTTAAAGGAATAACTGCTAAATTTGCGAAACTGCAAATTGGCAGTTGTTCCTTTTTGTTTTCCATAACCCCACAAAACGCACATAGATACAATGAAGACGCTACGACTCCTTGTAATACTGATATCGGCAATGATGATTGCCCAGAGCGCCACAGCCTATGTAAGGCCGTTCCGCATATTCGCATCCAAC
>JAZUEG010000520.1:0-6744 GCA_045640025.1 Bacteroidales bacterium | reverse complement strand
AAGGCCGACCTTCTCAAGAGCACTCAGACCAAGTTCTACGCCCTCGACCTCAGCCTAAAGGAGGTTGACCTGTTGCAGCACGGCGAGCTTGCGGCGCTCAAGTTCCTCAGCATTTACGACGCCGAGAAGCACGGATCGCTGAAGCATTTGGCGTCGGTCTATAATCCTGACAACGACACAATTACAGCCGGTCTCGACAGTTACGGCCCACGAATAGTGAACTTCGCCAACATTCTGCAATACGACTATTTCCCATTGGCTGAGACTATCGAGCTGATACTCAACGCCGTAAAGGACGCATTCGGATCGGCGGTGGAGATTGAGTACGCCGTAAACCTCAACAAGGCCAAGAACGGCAAGCCAACATTCTACCTCCTGCAGATTAAACCAATGGTTGGATCGTTTGAGCAGAAGGAGTTTGACCTCAGCGAGATAAAGGGCGAGGACAAAACCCTCCTCTACACCAACCAGAGCCTCGGAAACGGCACCATCGACGATATCACCGACGTGATTTTCATAAAGGAGGACAAGTTCGACAAATTAGAGACCATCGAAATGGAGCGTCAGATCTGCTACCTGAACACCCTACTCGGCGAGCAGGATAGGAAATACGTTCTCATCGGTCCAGGCCGCTGGGGCACCTCCGACAGGTTCCTGGGTGTTCCCGTGGCTTGGTCGGAGATCAGCAACGCCGCCGTAATCATCGAGACCAGCCTCGAGGGCTACCCTCTCGACTTCAGCCACGGAAGCCACTTCTTCCACAATATCACGAGTATGAATATCGGCTACTTCGCCATCAAGAAGGAGAACAGCAAGGCCTTTATGAAGCGCGAAATCCTTGAGCGTCAGGAACTCATCAACGAGACCACCTACTTCAAGCACGTCCGCTTCAAGGATCCTCTCCACGTGATAATGAACGGCAGCAAGAACGAAAGCGCGATAAGACTAAGTTAAGTGTTGAAATGTTGAAGTGTTGAAATGATTGATGCGTTCAACACTTCAATTACTTCAACACTTCAACATTTTCATCGCTTCAACACTTCAACATTTCACCACTTCAATCACTTAATACCATGGAAGATAACGGAAAATACAAGATCCTTTTTGTTTGTCTGGGCAATATTTGCAGAAGCCCGGCGGCAGAGGGCGTTATGAAGAAAATGTCGGCGGACGCTGGGCTCGATCTCGAGATTGCGTCGTGCGGACTTATCAGCTATCATCAGGGCGAGACTCCCGACGACAGGATGCTGGAGACTGCCGAGCGTCGCGGATATCCTCTCAACCACAGAGCCAGAAAGATTCTCGGCAAGGACTTCGCTTATTACGATATGATTATCGGAATGGACCGAAACAATATCGTGGAGCTCAAGGAACTCTGCCCCAAGGAGCATCAGCACAAGATTCACATTATGTCGGAATATTTCCAGAATGTGAAGGGCTACACCACAGTCCCCGACCCATACTACGGCGATATGAGGGATTTCGACAATGTGATAACATTGTTGGAGGACTCATGTGGGGGACTGATTGAAAATTTAAAGTAACAAAAAAGGCTATCTGAAAATTCAGACAGCCTTTTTTATTATTACCAAGTAATAAAAAAACTACTGGGACACAATTGGACGAACGAAGGTCCTGTTTACTTTCACGATTCCGTTAACAGTTCGGAGCGAATCAATAATTGTGGCCAGCTCGTCGGTATTGCGAACGTAGAGGTGAATGGTATCGTTGAAAATGCCGTCATCGGTATTGATGAGCATTGACTTGATGTTGGCCTGTGAGCTTTCGAATACTGTGGCCATATCCTTTATAAGTCCTATTCGGTCGGTGCCCTGAACATTGATAGATGCAATCATTGGATCGAGGTCCGAATCCCAAACAACTTTTGTAGTCTGTTTTCCGCTGAGGGCTATCAGCTTGTGGGCATTCACGCAGTCGCGGCGGTGAATGTAGAGCAAACCCTCGTCGTCGGTTGAGCATACGGCATCGTCGCCCGATATCGGACAACAGCATGGCGAAAGTATAAACGCCATATTCTTGCTGATAGTGAGAGGCTTCTTGTAATTGATCTCAACGTAATGTCTAACAGGTTCGGCCTTGGGCACTTCCAAATCCTGAGCCTCGTCGTGATGCGATGTTGGGCCGTCGAGTATCGATTTTATCTTCTTGATGGTTTTCAGGAGATCCTCGGCCAATATGTCCTTGCGCGCTATCATGCGGTAAAGCTCATCGTTGTTCGGGAGCTTGTAATACGACAGGATACGGCCGATGAGCAGAAGGTTTGGAATCACCCTGTTGTCACGCAGAAGCTTGTTGAAATCTTGCTTTCCTTTTATTATGTCGGAGCGGTCGTTCTGGACGTTGCGCCTGAAATACCTGTCGAGACAACTCCTTGCCTTGTCGCTCTTTACGTATTGGAACCAGTCCTGACTCGGCTTGGCACTCGGCGATGTTAGCACTGTTACCTGGTCGGTGGATTTCAGCACGTGGTTGATGGTCACTATTTTCTGGTCCACCACGGCGCCAAGACAGTGATTGCCCAGTCGGCTGTGGATGGCATATGCAAAATCGAGGACTGTTCCGCCGGTGGGGAGCTCAATGATTTTTCCCTTGGGAGTAAATACAAAAATTGTATTCAGCAGCGAAAGGCTCCGGAATCTCTTCAGGAGCTCCACTGCGTCCTGCCCCTTGTCGAAATCTTTAAGATTGTTGCGGAGCTCGTCGAGGCCGGTGCGTGTGGGGCTCGAATTGCAGTATCCGCGGTGAGCCACCTGGTCGTTATCAGCTGTAATAACCTGAATCTCTATCCAATGGCCCTCGTACATTACCTGGAAAACCAGGGCCTTGAATCCGTTGCGTTTTGGATTTATGATATAGTCGCGCTTGGAATCGCTGCGCTCCGGGAAATTGCTGATTACATTAGCGTAGATATTATAATGAGCTGATACAATGTCCTGTTCATCAGCGTTCTTGGGAGGATCAAAAATTATTCTCACGGTCTCGGTGCCTGAAACCTGATCTACCGAGTTGCCGGTGTTGCGCATTATCTGCCAAATCTGGAAATACGATTTATTAACTACCGAGAGCCTTACAGTAAGGCCGGTTCTTAGAAGCGTCCTCAACAGGCAAAGCTTGAAATCGGCGAGTATGCCGGCGCGCTGCGACGATAGCTCTGTTACATCTTTTACTAATGACTCGTATTGCTTGGGATGTGCGTATTTAAACGAAGTATCCTCCAGCTCGTTCTTGATATCATAGAGGCCGAGCTGTTCGGCAATGGGAACGTATACATAAAGGTTTTCGCCGGCCTTTATCTGACGGGTGCCGTCGGGCATCTCGTCCATGGTGCGCATATTGTGCAGGCGGTCGGCTATCTTGATGAATGCCACGCGCGAATCCTGCGGAATCGAGAGAAGGAGTTTTCTGAATGTCTGCGCCTGAGCGTTGGTTTTGGCATCGTATACGTTGGTGATTTTGGTGAGACCATCCACGATATTAGCTATACTCTCGCCGAAACGCTCCTCTATGTCGTCGTGGGTGTATGGTGTATCCTCCACCACATCGTGGAGCAGCGCGGCAATTACTGCACTTAGTCCCAATCCAATCTCGTTGGCCACAATGAGTGCCACTGCTACGGGATGGGTAATATAAGGCAGATTTTCGCCACATTTCCTGAATACTCCGTAATGAGCTGAATAAGCAAAATCATAAGCAGTTCTCACCTGGTTGCGGATGTCAATGGGATGAAAACTCTCGGGCAATGCTGAGAAAAACTCCTGAAAAAGCTTTTCCCTGTACTGGTCCTCTACTTGTGTCTGGTCATCATTTGTGTTCATAATTGAGTCAGAGTATTAAGGTTAAACAAATTAATCAAAGTCCGCCGGTCCCACCCGGTTATTAGGAAAAATTCATTTCAAATATACTCAAACTTATCGTGACCACAAAATCTGCATTGTTAAATTATTGTGAAATTAACGATAAGCAAAACTAATACTCATACACGCATCTAAAACCTACATTGTAGAGAAAAGTCTCCTGTGGGTCGTTGTCCCTGAATGTCTTAGGATTGATATCAGCTGATGAGTCAAACGAACCGCCCCTTACAGTGATAGTCTCAAGAAGCTGGGTTTTTCCGGATTCGTATTTTTTCTTGTATTTGGCTGGGTTGTAATAGTCGCGGGTCCACTCGGCCACATTTCCGTTCAGATTGTAGATTCCGTACTTATTGGCTACACCGGCCCTCACAGGCATAGGACCATCTGGGCTGTCGGATTTTACGGAATTGGCGAATGCGAATTCAAACTGTTCTTCGGTCATCAGCTTATAGCCAATCCAATGACAGAAGGCCTCGGCGCCGTAATACGACACGCAGGTTGCGGGATAGTTCTCGAAACCTCTCTCTGGAATATACCAGCCGTCCTCGTTCCTCACATGGCTGTATGGCGAATCCACATCCATGCACTTATGCCCCTTGGCAGTTACATTGGAGCAGGCGTTCAGGAATATGCAGTACTGTGATACGGAAATTTCATATTTGCTAATGGCGAAAGGATCTACCATGAACTTGTGGGCCGGTCCCTCATTGAATGCGCCGTCGTTGCGTCCTATGGTAACGTTGCCGCCGGGCAATGATACCATATCGAAAGATTCAATGGTCTTGTGCTGATATTTGTAGCTTCTGGAATATCCGCTGCGGCAATACTCGTCTTTGGGGTTCAGCTTTATTACTACCGAGAAACATTCAAATGCCTGCTGATACATGGCTTTTGTCATGCACTCATTTCCCTCGTTGCGCTTTTCCCTGCAGGTAATGGCATCGGCATGCAGACGGCGTGCCTTCTGCTTGAGAGGCTCCGATGTGGTATACGCTATCGCCAGATCGGTATATATTGACACCGAATCGTATTGACACATAGAGAAGGTGTTGCGACCAAGTTTCATGTATTCAGTATACATATCTTCAGCTAATAGGTCGGAGTCGCTGTCCGATACCTTATTGGCCAGGCTGCTACCAGAAAACATAAGAATTACCAGTGCAGTCAATAATAAGAAATTAGGTTTCATGGTATTTTGTAAATAAATAATTCATTTTTCATTACACGCCAAAATTATATCAAATTTCCTTAACATCAAAAACTTTTTAACAATCCAAATGAAATTTTAACATTTTTTTAGACTTTCAATGAAACCTTTTTTTATCACGCCATTAGCTGACAAAAAAAATTTGGGCTGTACAAAAATTTTAAGTAATTTTGTAGACATAAAAAAACGAAGACAATAATGAGAATAGACATAATAACAGTACTGCCCGAACTGCTGGAGAGCCCTCTCTCCCACTCGATTGTAAAACGCGCCATCGACAAGGGACTCGTGGAGGTAAACATCGTGAACCTCAGAGACTTCACCACCGACAAGCGACGCACAGTAGACGACTATCAATACGGCGGCGACGCGGGCATGGTAATGATGGTGGAGCCCATCGACAAGGCCATCAGCTACCTGAAATCGCAGCGCCATTACGACGAGATAATCTACACATCGCCCGACGGCGAGGTGCTCAATCAGAAGATGGCCAACACCCTATCCACCTGCGAGAACATCATAATCCTATGCGGACATTACAAGGGAGTGGACCACCGAGTAAGGGAACACCTGATTACCAAGGAGATATCCATAGGCGACTACGTGCTGACAGGCGGCGAGCTGGCGGCGGCCGTTATAGCTGATAGCGTAATCCGTCTGGTGCCCGGCGCCATGACCGACGACTCATCGGCGCTCACCGACTCTTTCCAGGACAATCTGCTGGCGCCTCCCATCTACACGCGCCCGGCCGACTACAAGGGCTGGAAGGTTCCAGAGGTGTTATTATCAGGCAATGAGGCACTTATCGACAAGTGGCAGATGGACCAGGCCATAGAACGCACCAAACAACTCCGCCCCGGACTGCTGGAAGAGTAAAGTGTAAAGAGATCAGAGATCAAAGATAAGAGATCAAAGATAAGAGATTAGAGATTAGAGATTAGAGATTAGAGATTAGAGATTAGAGATTAGAGATTAGAGATTAGAGATTAGAGATTAGATACGCTCGTAGAGACGCACGGACGTGCGTGTTCTATATGAAGGCGATTCGTAATTCGTAATTCGTAATTCGTAATTAAATAAGATGATCGCGATGATTTTTGCGGCGGGGCTGGGCACAAGGCTGGCTCCGCTTACCAACAATAAGCCAAAGGCGCTGGTGGATTTCATGGGAAAGACGATGCTGGAGAATGCGGCTGAAAAACTCGTGAAGGCCGGTTGCAACAAGCTGATAATCAACATCCACCACCACCCGGCAATGATGATGGAGTTCATCAAGAATCATGTTTGGGGAGCTGATGTCGTGATATCCGACGAGAGCGATTTTCTGCTGGATACCGGCGGCGGAATCCTGAAAGCCAGGGACTTGCTGAGCCAGGAGGAACACTTTATAATGTACAACGTGGATATAGCCTGCGACATCGACATCAGGGAAATGTACCGCCACCATATCGGCAGCGGAAATATTGCCACATTAGCTGTAAAAGACCGATACAGCACCCGAAAGCTTACTTTCGACAAGGACATGAACCTCTGCGCATGGCAGAACATCACCACAGGCGAGAAAAAAATCTCGAGGCCATACTCCGAAAACGAATCCCGGTCTTTCGCATTCAGCGGAATATCGATGGCCAGCCGTGAGATTTTCCCACTGATCACCGAGAC
>JAZUEG010000519.1:0-4389 GCA_045640025.1 Bacteroidales bacterium | reverse complement strand
CTGTCGTTAACAACACCGTGATCATCGACATGGCCAAGTACAAGAGCGATATCAAGGTTGTTGCTAACTATACCGACATCGAGCATCCTGACTTCGCAATCATCTCCGCCGACGGTTTCGCAACTGCTTACGACAAGACAGGTGCTGAGATCATAGCCTCCAAGAAGGGCGAGCCGGTAACAGTGAAGTTCGCAGACCGCACAGCCGAGGGATACAAGTTTGATAAGGCGACTGTAAACGGCAAGCCTCTCGAGGACGGCAAGTTCACTATGCCAGCCGAGAACGTGGTAATCGTAGCTGAGTACAAGGCTATTGAGTTCAACATCATCTGCGACCAGTACTCTAATCCATCTGTTACCAAGGCCAAGCCGGGAGCTATGATTACCATAAGCTTTGCCGACCGTTCGGATATCGGTTACAGGTTTGTATCAGCAAGCATCAATGGCCGTACCGTACCTACCGTGGGCGGACTCTACAGCTTCTCGATGCCGGTTGAGGATGTTGTGGTGAAGACCAAATACGAGCCTATCCAGTACACCATCACCACTGGAAAACACGTGGTGGCTACTGCCAAGACCGCTTACTTCGGCGATAAGGTGGATTGGGTAGCTGAAAGCGTGGATGGATACATCCTCTCTGCTGTCAACATAAACGGTGAGGCCATAAGCCCGCTTGCCAACTCGGGAACCATCGTTGTGGAATCCAATACCACAATAGAGGCCGTTTACGAGAGCAAGACATTCAATATCACCTGCGACCGCAACTCTACCGCCGATCCAACTTCTGCCAAGGCAGGAGAGGAGATAGTAGTGAAGTTTGCCGACCGCACAGCTGATGGATATGCCCTGAAATCAGCTACTTACAATGGCAAGGCTCTGCTGATAGCCGATTATCAGGCCACATTTGTAATGCCGGCCAAGGACGTAACCATAAGGGCCGTTTACAATGGCATCAAGTACCAGATCTTTACCGATGCTCATGTAAGTGTGAATAAATCAGAGGCTTATCTCGACGAGACCGTAATCTGGACCGCCGAGGATCTGGCTGGTATGAGGCTTGTGGCTGTCAAGATAAACGGCACCCGCGTGGATACCGAATTCAACACCGGATTGCTGAAGGTGACAGGCGACATGACAATAGAAAGCGTTTATGAGCCAAGGGTTTACACCATAAGCGGCGACGATTATTCTACGCCATCAGCTGCACAAGCCTATGCCGGCGATATCGTGAAGGTGGATTTCGAGGACAGAACAGCAGAAGGATTTGTCTTGAAATCAGCTACTTACAACGGCATAGCTCTCGATATCGAGAATGCGGTATTCAAGATGCCGGCTGACAACGTGATTATCAAGGCCAATTACGATGCCATCCAGTACAGCATATCTACCGGCGACCACGTAACCGCCGACTGCAAGTATGCCGCAATGGGCGAGATGGTTAAGTGGCAGGCCGAGCGGATAGACGGTATGGATCTTGCGTCAGTAGAGGTAAACGGCGTGGCTGTAAGTCCATTGCAGTACACCGGATCGTTTGCCGTGACAGGCGATATGACCATCGTGGCCAACTACGAGCCAAGCATCTTTGATATTGCGGGCGACGATTATTCTACTCCATCGGCCTACAAGGCAAAGGCCGGCGATATCATCAAGGTGATTTTTGCCGACCGCGAGGCCAGCGGATACGTCTTGAAATCAGCCACATACAACGGCATAGATTTCGATATAGAGACCGCAGAGTTCAAGATGCCAGCTGACAACGTAATTATCAGGACCATCTACGAGCCTATCCAGTACAGCGTATCTACCGACAGCTACATAACCGCCGACTGCAAGTATGCTGTACTTGGCGAGACCGTAAGCTGGACCGCCGAGCGTATAAGCGACAAGGATTTGAAGTGCGTGAAGGTAAACGGCGTGGCAATAGACCCAGTGGCATACTCGGGATCGTTTGAGGTGACCGGCCACATGACCGTAACCGCCGAATACGTGGACAAGTATTTCGACATACTGGCCGACGAGTATTCTACGCCATCAGCTGAAACCGCCCAGCCCGGCACCGCTATCACAGTGAACTACGCCGACCGCTCGGCCGAGGGCTACGAGTTTGCATCGGCCGCCTTCAACGGCAGGGCCATCGAGAACGGCAAGTTCACAATGCCGGCCGAGAACGTGGTAATAGCCACAAGCTACAAGGCCATAGAGTACACCGTATCAGCTAATGAGCACATCAGCTGCAACAAGACCACCGCCACTATCCACGATGTGGTGAAGGTAATGGTGGATGTGCCAGCTAATACGGTGCTTAAGGCCCTCACCGTAACCTACGGCAATGAGTCTGAGGACATTACAGCTCAGGTGGTGAACAATGTGGCTGTAATAAACATGGTGGACTACAAGAGCGACATCGAGATTTCCGCGCTATTAGCTGCCAAGACCTACAGCGTAATCTGCGTCGAGCACTCCCATGCCGACAAGGTAATGGCAGCTGAAGGCGAGACAGTTGTGGTGAGATTCAACGAGGCCGCATCGGGCTACATGCTCACATCGGCACAGTGGAACGGCAACGAGTTTGACCTCCAGGCCGGAGAGTACAGCTTCGAGATGCCGGCCGGCGATGTGGAGGTGAAGGCCTTCTACGACCTGGTATACTACAACATCATGGCAGCTGATGGCAGTGAGGATTACGTGAAACTCAACAAGACCAAGGCCACTATATTCGATATCGCCATCTTCAAGGTGGCCGACCGCGAGGCCGAGGGATATGAGCTGAAGTCGGTGAAGCTGAACGGCGCCGAGTACGATATCACAAGTTTCCAGGGTTTTGTGCTGATGACCGACTACAGAACCGACGTGGAGATTTCGGTGGAGTACCAGGAGGTGGCCAGATACAATGTATTAGCTGACGAAAACGTAACCGCCGACCGCGAGACCGCCACCGCCAATGATGTGGTGACCGCAATGATAAGCGTGCCTGACGACCAGAGACTCGTAAGGGTATTCGTAATCTACAATGGATTCGAGATAAGGGACATCACCGACCGAGTGGTGAACAACCGTGTACAGATAGCCATGAGCGAGTACTTGAGCGACATAGAGATTCAGGCCGAGATGGCCGACAAGGACCTCTACTATATATACAGCGCCGACGGTTTTGCCACCACATCGGCCAAGGAGTCGGTGGCCGGAAGGGAGATTTTCGTGACCCTGATGGACCGCACAGAGCAGGGATACAACTTGCTATCAGCTACATACAACAGCCGACCGCTCCGCATAAATGATTACGAGTCGCGTTTCGTGATGCCGGAGGAGGATGTGCTTGTGGTTGCTAATTACGAGGCAATTGTATACAACGTATCAGCTGGCCAGTACGTGACCGCCGACCGCGAGACCGCCACCGTAGCCGATGTGGTATCCGTGGAGCTGGCCGACCGCACTCTGGAGGGCTACAGGCTGAGCCAGGTGCTCGTAAACGGCATGGCAGCTAATGTGGATGGATACAGCGCGCGCATACTCATGAGCGACTATATCTGCGATATAAGCATAGAGGCCAAGTACGAGGAGCGCGAATACATATTGGCTGTGGATACCATAATGCTGAGGGCCGGAGGATACTGCGCCGGCAGCGACGCCGTAATCTCGTTTGCATCGAGCCAGATGGCCCTCGAGTACAAGGTGGCATTCAGCCAGGAGGCCCAGAGCGCCGGATTCCAGAATATAGGATACCAGACCATATCGGATCACGACGGTCAGGAGGTAGTGATAGAGATGCCTGATGGCGTGGATTACGGAAGCTTCGCAGGCTACCTGACTGTAAGAGACAGATTCGGCAACGAGAGCCACGACTACGAGTTCAGGATAGATGTAAGCTACTCGAGCGACCTGATAAGGACCAAGCTCGGCGACATGGTATACATCGACAACCACAACCACGAGTATGCCGGATTCCAGTGGCTGAAGGGCGGAGTTGAGATTTTGGCAGCTAATAAGCAGTTCTATATCGACGCTCCCGTACTGGACGGCGCATACGGTCTGATACTTACAATGCAGAACGGCGACAAGCGCAGGGTTTGCGACCTGGTGATCCACAACCAGCTGACCAAGACAGCAGCCCGCACAATAAATGTATATCCAAATCCTGCACGCAGCTACGAGGATATCACAGTGGAGCTCAGCGATTTTGCCGATGGCGAGCTGGACGGCGCCGTAATGCTGATATACAATCAGACAGGATCGTTCAGCACCCGGATAAGCGATGTTAAGGAGCTGAACACACTGAACCTGCCGGCCGGCGCATACACCGGCGTGCTGCAGGCTGGTATGCAGAAAATGACTTTCAAATTTATAGTAACCGAGTAGAACTATGAGAAAGCTGATTTTTATATTATCGATG